>JBDLIZ010000115.1:0-11733 GCA_039714615.1 Pseudomonadota bacterium
TCTGGACGTGTTGTGTAGAAAGAGTAAGGCATTGTCTTGCCTGACAATCGCTCTGATACTCTTACCGGGTCGTGCTAAGCTCACGTTCTGAATTGCTGGAACTATGACATCTCCTTGACAGCCACAACGTCCAATGCCGTGGTGCGCAGTTCATCCGCACCCAACTGCCGGAATTCAAGAGACACCTGACTGAGCGGAATCGGTAAGCGACCACGTTGGTTTCGTTGTTTCGACAGAGTTCGCATGCCCAATGCCGTCATTTTTTCGAGATGATGACAAGCCCGCCAGCGGTTAATCGCCCCGGGGATGAGGCGCATCGTAAGCCAGTAGCTGAGTGGCGACCACTCCAGCATCTCGATGTAGTTGGTTTCACGCCGGCCATGATCGGCAAGATCGATGCGGTGACTATGCCAACCACCCGATGCGGTGAGCCGCCCCATCGCCGCCCAGAATGCCTCGATATGCCAGATGTGCTCAATAGCTGCCTGACTATAAATTAGATCAAACGAATGACCTGTGCGTGTCATGGCAGCCTCCAGTTCTTCCAGCGACTCGACACGATAGACAATAGCTGGCTTCGCATAACCATTGACCACATCACGCAATCGTTGCTGAATACGCGACATATCGCCCCCCCCCAATGTCTCGGGCGGTTTCGCAAGCAGAGCCTGTGCCAATACTACCCAAAATCTCTCCGCGTCAGGTTTGGCGTTTTCAAAAACATCCCAACAAATGATTTGAGGCGGCTTTTGGCCTTGTGAACTAAAACACGACCACCATAGTAGCGCGGTGCCGAGATTTCTTCCCGGACCAATTTCGAGGATGTGATCGGCCCTCTTGAAACCTGCTTTATTCAACTGCGAAAGATGACGGGAAAAAACGCTCCATGCATAATCAGCATCGCAAGGCCCAAAGCGCGCGGCAAGGGCATCGGCTGGGAATAGCAGGCGACGGCCTGCGGGAGTCAGGCACAGCAGGTTTCGGGAGGCTCGCCAAAAAAAGCGTAGGGGTTTTATTGTGTCCATATCTATTGCGGCTTCCTTAACAATACCCGCCGGGTGTGAAAGGACCGATTGAGCCAGCCGATAAACGGCAGGACTCGGTTCAATTTCCCGACCATGCGCACTAATGCCCGTTCGCTAGTATCAAAATTCTCCTGATCGATCCACTTATATTCATAACCCAGCGAACGCCAGACCACCTCGTAACAGGAATTCGGGACATAGTTCAGCCCCTCGACGAAATAGTAGGCGTTGCGATCAGCAATCTCGTCCGCTGACAGGCCTTTCTGATACTCGTTTCGGACGCCCAGCAACGCCCATGGTTTGTACCACCAACGATGCGTGAGGACACCGCCGAAGGGCACATAGATGTGGGGCTCCAAAAGGGAATAGCGCGCCGGAAAGATATGAATGGCACATTCGTTCGGTCGCATCACCCGGTACAATTCCCGCAACAGGAGGCCAACCTGATCCATGACGTGCTCCAATACCTGCTCGGAGATGATGAGGTCAAAGGTGTTATCGTCAAACGGCAATCTGCCCCCCCAGCATCAGCGATGAAAAAATGGGCACGGCCTGCTGGGTTGTGCAGGCTCAGGTAGTCCTTGATGTCAAAGCCAACGGTATTGGTGAAACCCTGGTTTAATAGCGAATAGACCGTTTGCCCCGCACCACAGCCAAAGTCGAGGATGTGTGCCTCTTTCGGGATCGTGATTCCGAACCTTGCGAGAATGGCGGCTCGGCGTTTCATGATGCTGTTGGCTCTTTCTGGAAGACGAACTGGTTGCAGCCTGTTCCGCCACCAACTGTCGTCAGTTTTTTCAAGCTAAATCCACGCCTTTTGAAAAAATCAAAAACTTCTTGAGGTTTTGCCGTTTCATAGGGATAACCACCCAGCCAGTCGATTTGGTCATGCCACCAGCTCATCCCCCTCTTCTTCTTGTAATGGCGAATTTCATCAAAATAGGCCTTTGCCTTGAACCGAATCAAGGCGCTCCAGAGTTTGGAGAACTGTAATGGCCCAACGATCAAAGCTGCAAAGCCCGGCTTGAGCAAGTGGGGCAGGCGGCAATAGATTCGTTTAATGAAGTGCCAGCGACTGGTGTAAGCGCTGGTGTTATAAAGAGCTATCTCGCATGCCCCCTCCTCACTCACAAGATGAGTAACATTATCAATCGCCTTCCACATATCGCCAGTATGATGCAACACGCCCCAGGAATACACCACATCGAATTGATCCAGGCCGTCCAGATAATCGCCATCGAGTACCGAACCCTCTTCGACAGCCCATCCAGGATCGTTGGGGTAAAAACGACGCTTCAATTCTGCTGTGCAGGCAACGGATTGCGGGTCATAGTCAAAGGAGTGAACCTTGGCACCCAGCCTTCTGGCCGCAAGGGAAAATAAGCCGCTGCCACTGCCAACGTCTATGAAGCGTTTACCCCGCAGCGACTCGACCTCCAGCATCTGCTGGAGCGAGCGCTCGGCTTCCCTGATGCGTTCCTCATCGAGCGTTTGTAAAAAGTTCGACCAGTTTTGACCGAAGGCAAAGCGTTGGCCTTGATCGAGTTCTTGGGTATGAGTTGGGTTTGTCATTGGACTGAACACCTGATGAGATCTTCATATAAGACTATGTAGCGGGCTGCAACGGCCTCGATACCATAACAGGATTGAACACGGCTTAGGGCCGCTGCTCGCATGGCTTTGGCATGGTCGGTATCGTTGATCATGCGCTGCATCGCTTCAAACAGTCGCTCTTCGTCACCCACCGGCACCAGAACACCTGCCGCGCCATTTGCCAGTACTTCACGGTTGGGCGGTATGTCGTTGGCGATGCAGGGCAAACCTGCGGCCATAGCTTCCAACAGAGCGTTTGAGAGCCCCTCCCTGCGCGACGGCAGAATGAAACAATCGGCCCACGCCAGCCATTTATCCGAGTGATCGAATCCTGGTATCTGGATGCGATCACCTGCCTCACATGTATCAGCCAATGCACGAGTTTCTTCCAGCAAGTCGCCACCACCCACCACCGCGAGTTCGATATCGGGGTGCCGCGCGGCTAGACGATTAAAAGCGCAGATCAAGGTGGGTACATCGCGCTGAGTATTTGTTGACAGACGGCCGAGATAGAGAAAACGGTGCAAACTATCGCGGCGGGCTTGTTGCGAGGAGAATTCCGGTAAATCGACTCCGTTCGGGATACGCACGATGTAATTTGAGTTGACTCCCGCCCGAACGAGCGCCTGTTCGACTGCTTCCGTGGTCGCTACCCAGTTGGGGATCAGCGCGCGAATCAGCCACGTCACGAAGCGACCGCTCGGTCCTGCCTTTTCGATCTCACCAAGATCACTCTTGTAATCCGCCATTGCCGCTTTGCAAAGCACAGGGACAGCATATAAGCGGCCGGCCAATGCTGCGCCGGCGGTTTGCAGCGACGCTATATGGCAGTGTATGACGTCAACGCCCTTTAGGCGCGCGCGCACTGCCCTAGCGAACTGCCACAGGATGACGGGGATATTGATGAGCGCAATGCCGGGAATAGTAAAGCGGCGCGAAAGATCGGTACAGGGGAAGCGCTCGATCCTTACGCCGTTAGATTCCTCGATGGCAGGGGAGTTTGGATCAATACGCGGTGTAACGAGAGTCACCCGGCACCCGGCGGCGACCAAGGTGTTTGCTAATTTCTCCGCCTGCCGTTCTGCGCCACCGATTAAGGGCCGAAACTGAGGGCAGAACATCAGGACCGAGCGCGTCATATCTGCTTCGCCATGGCATGGCGTCGCCAGACGCCATACATCAGGAGTGCCCAGAGCCGAGGACTGTAATCCACGCCTTGATGCAGAAACTCGACCAGGGTGTTCTCGATGACAGACTGGTCGAGTGGCTCCATCACCTCGGGGCTACGCAGCGTGCCTTCAAGCAATGGGCGCAGTGGCCCGCGGAGCCAATCAGCCACCGGGATGCCGAAGCCCATCTTGCGCCGATGAACGAATGCCTGCGGGAAGTAACGTTCGGTCAGTTTCTTGAGCAAATATTTTCCAATACGGTTGTTCACCTTGCAGTCCACCGGCAAAGCGGCGCAGTACTCGATGACCTCATGATCAAGCAGAGGGGAGCGGGTTTCCAGACCACAATGCATGGAGGCGATGTCCATCTTGACCAGCAGGTCGCCCGGCAGATAAGTGCGGTTGTCGTACCAGAGCATACGGTCGACAGGATTGTCGGCATGCTTCATGGCCCCGGAGAGCCATGCAGTGCGCCACCGCGACAACAAATCTGAGCCGGCCTGCATACCCAGCAAGCGGATACGGATGCGGTCATCCCAGAATCCGCTGTACATATTGACGGAGCGCAGTTCGGGCCAACCAAACTCAGTCACCGCCTTGCGAATAACTCTTGCCGGAATGCTTGTTACCGTTGCAAGGCGGGTAGCCAGCGCAGTGAGCTGTGACGGCGAAAAGAGATCCGGAATAGCCGCAGCCATACCAATTTGCCGTGGGGCCAGCCAATACCTTGGATACCCCCCCAGCAACTCATCGCCCCCATCGCCGTTCATTGCCACCGTCACATGGCGGCGAGCCACTTGGGCGACAAAAAAGGACGGTACTGCAGAGGAATCCGCATAGGGCTCGCCGTAATGCCGCGCTAACAGTGGCAGCAGGTGCGCCACATCGCCCTCGACGATTTCCGGGTAATGCGCCGTGCCACAGATATCGGCGGCCTGCTGAGCAAAGGGCAATTCGTTGAAGGCCTCCTCACGAAAACCGATGCTAAAGGTGCGTACCGGTTCGCCGCTCAGCTTGGCCATGAGCGCCACGACAATGCTGCTATCCACCCCGCCACTGAGCAGGGCGCCAAGCGGCACATCGGAAATCATGCGTAGCTGCACCGCCTCGGTTAGCTTCTCCTCCAAGCCATCGAGCGCGTCTTGCTCGGAGATGCGCACCTTGCGCGTGTAATCCACATTCCAGTACTGCTCAATCTTCAACCCATCACGATCCAGCAACCCATAGTGGGCGGGTGGCAGCTTGCGGATTTGTTTGTAGATCGTCCAGGGCGCGGGGATGTACTGACATTGCAGATACAGCTCCAACGCTTCCATATCCATATCCCGCGCTACTGCAGGATGCCTGGAGAGCGGGTCGATCTCGGAGCAGAACACGATCCGGCCATCGAGGAGCGCGTAATTGAACGGCTTCTTGCCCACCCGGTCACGGGCGAAGAACACCCGCTTGAGTGACTCGTCCCACAGGGCAAAGGCGAACATTCCCCGCAGCTTGTTCAAACACTCCACCCCGTGTCGCCGGTAGAGGGCGAGGATAACCTCGGTATCGGAGTGTGACCGGAACCGATCGCCGGCCGCTTTGCACTCCCGGCGCAATGCCTGAAAATTGTAGATCTCGCCGTTGAAGACGATGCAATTGCCGGTTTCGGGGTCCAGCATCGGCTGATGGCCTAGTGAACTGAGATCTATAACACTCAGCCTGGCGTGGCCTAGAACGCATTCTTCATGTAGTGATGACCAAATTCCTTGATCGTCTGGACCACGATGGTGAATCTGCCGCACCATCTCCATGACTGGTGAGACTTCGGGTGGCCGCTGATAGCTGATATATCCTGCAATGCCGCACATAGTTATCGATCTGCTTTTGGTTTGCGAGCCAATGAAACAACGGCTAAGGGGAATGCACCTGATCTATCGATTCGATCAAAGTTCAGTGCCAACAAATTGGTAATGGCTTGCATAGGCAGAATCAAAGGCAGTAATAATGCGATCAGCTTCTGAACAAACGCTGGTCCGCTATGCATCACGTGAAAACGCAAACCCAGATGAAAGTTCATGGTAACACTGCTGAAAATAGCGCCACAGGGAATACACTCTTCCACCTCAAAACCAACCTTTCGAAGTTCAGTTTCTAGACCCGCCGGTGTCCACCGTCTGAAATAAAAAGGCGCCCCATGCACTGGAAACGCAAATGGAGTGGATACCAGGACTAACCCACCGGGCTCGATCACACGAAACAACTCGCCAAGCCCTAATTGCGGCCATTCCAGATGTTCAAGTACCATCAATATCATCCCCCCCCCGAAGTTATTGGTCGGAAAGGGCAGTTCATAGACCGAGCAATTATGAACAGGCGCTTTGCCTGTTAGTGAAATACGCCTATCACTCGGGTCTCTACCACTCGGCAAGTCGGTTGGGTAATAAGTCGTACTACCCTTATCTAGATAAGTCTCTCCGTGACCAGTCCCTGCACCAATATCGATAACCACACCTCTCAAACGATTCCCAAATGCCTTGAGTACATCGCGTGAAACACGGTGTGATAGATAGTGGCTGTGCCAAATTGGAGGTTCCAGTTCCGGGCCTTCCAAACGCCGCCAAAAAGCGACCCAGGAGGCAAGCATGCGGCCTAACACCCGCCGAATTCTTAACAGCATTGCCCTCCCCGTTCCTCCAATATACGTTGATATAAAGTCAGATATGCATCATCTCGCGCCGACCGTGTAAACTGCTGCGCATACTCAGTGCAACGATGCCGCAAGATTTGCTTTTCGCTATCCCCGAGGCTGAGGAAATTTTGTAACTTGGTCGCGAGAACCTGGGAATCGCCAACCGGAAAAAGATAGTCCTCCATCCCGA
This sequence comes from Pseudomonadota bacterium, assembly GCA_039714615.1. GTDB lineage: Bacteria > Pseudomonadota > Gammaproteobacteria > JAAEPA01 > JAAEPA01 > JAAEPA01. The sequence continues at coordinate 6,646 of JBDLIZ010000115.1, forward strand.
CGGCCATAGCGAGTTGCCGGTGAACTGGAATGTCAGAGAGTATCACCGGCACACCGAACGCCAGCGCCTCTAGAACCGCATTCGGCAAGCCTTCGCCCCCCGAAGGGTTGATGAAGCAGCAAGCGCGGTCAAGTACATCTTCTGGCCCTGGAATAGCACCGAGAAACTCACATTCGCCGGCAATTTTGAGCCGACCGGCCAATTCTTCTAGCATTGTGCTTTCTGCGCCGGCCCCGGCGATCAAGAGCGGGGGAACTTCATTACTTCTCTCTCGCAATTGCGAATAGGCGATTAGTAAACTATCAATTTTCTTCTGTTGTGCGAGCCGACCAATGAAGACAATAGACCGACGCTCTATCGAACTGCGAGGGGTTCTCTGAAGCACGAGAGCATTGGGGATAATTTCAATCCGCTCTGCCAACACGCCATGATCGATTGCTTCTTGGCGCGTAACTGAATCCAGCGCCACGACACCAGAAACGGATCGCGCCATCTTCGGTAGCACGCGGCGGCTCAGCCAGTTGCTGCCGGCGAACCTCAGATCGCCATATGAGCCACTGCAGGCCAACCTCACCGTCCAGGGCACATTCAGTAACCTTGCAAGCCAATGGCCGACCATTGCAGGCTGGCGGAATGTCGTCACCTGAATCAGGTCGGGCCGTGGGATATGCGTATGCACGATTTTGCGAATCGTACGCCAAGCCATCCAAAACTTGAGATTACCTGGCCGCCATGGACTCGAAGTCAGTACCGGAAATGGCACGCCCCAGACCGGAATGCCTTCAAAGTCCTGGTAGGGTTTACCAACTGCTGAAATATCCGCCAACACGTGAATATCCACCCCTTTCGTCACAAGCCCCTTGTGCAAGCTGTGCATCTGGCGTTCGGCACCACCGAATGATGGGGAAGGAGGACTGAATGGAAGAATGGATAGAATGCGCATCAGGCTTTTCTACCGGCAACGACGCGAAACAAATCGATGCGCAAGCGTCGGTACCAGTCCGGCGCAATGATGCGAAAAACAATCCCCGCGACCAGAAGACCCACGGGGAATTTAAGCATCAGACTCCAGAGGGGATGAGCGGCCCATTCAGGGGCCATCACAATTCCTGCACTGAGGGTAATCACCAAAGTGATCCCCAGCTGAAAATGAGGAATCGGTATAGGTAGAAGATGATGCGAAAAAGCAAGAATGCCGAGCGCGATCAGTCCATAACTTACGCACTGGACCATGGCAGCGCCGAGCGCGCCAAAATGCGGTATCAGGACAAAATTGAAACCTACACTGAGGAGTGCACCTGCTGTCCATACATAGGCGGCAAACCGCATTTTGGCTGTCAAGAAAAGTGCGGTGTTTGCCAGGGACGCAAGACCGTAAAAAAAAACACCACCCGCAAACCAAGGTATATACTGCGCGCCGGGGTGAAAAGCAGGAGCGGCCAAAAGCCGCAGCACATCGCCCCCCGCCGCTGCTACGGCCAGCCATATGATAGCCATTCCTGCTACCAGTCGTGACCACAGTTGCCCCAGAGATGGAAGCGCCTCCGCCCCCTGTTGCCCATAGACGCGGCTAGCTTCAGGAAACCAGGTCAGTGTCAGGCTGCTGTTAAACATAAGCCCAAGCATTGCGACACTGGATGCCACCGTATAAACGCCGACTTCAGCAACATTGCCATAGTGCGAGAGAAACCAGCGGTCGGCAGACGAAATAACCCAGTACATCGGTGCTGTCACACTGCCGGCCAGGCCCAGCGAAACAACAGCGAGTTTAGTTTTCAGTAGTAAATGTGCGGGCTTGAGAAAAAATGATCTTGAGGGAAATCCCAGCATAAACAGGGTTGTGATCGATGCCGCAATTGCCCCGAAGAGTAGTACCCATACGTCCGTCCGCCAAAAGAAAGCCAACCCTATGCTAACAGCCGCCGAGACCAGTGCCGCCACAAATAGGGCAGCCGCGATACGCCGATAGTCGCCAAGCAATCGCACTCGTGTCGTCATCATGGAAACTGCAACCGACAAACCAATCGCGATCACCGAATACACGGCGATACTGCGGTGCTCGCTCAGCCAACGAGCCCCCAACCAATACCATCCACCGGCAGAGATCAGTGCAATGACGATGGCACCTGTCGCGGCAAATCGCCAGCAGAAGCGTTCCACAGCGACGCGTTGGCTCTCCTCTTCTTGTAAATAGAAACGGGCATAGGCCATATCGATGCCCAGCAACGCCAAAACTGCAGCGAGTGCCATCACGGTACCGACGAGTGCCGCCGCACCATAAGGGGCTGGGCCCAATAAGGGAGTTAATATCGGCGCAGTTAACAGTGAAAGTAGTTTTGCGGCCCCACCAGCGACTGTGATTACACCGGTTCCACTGATGACTTGCCTTGCGAGTGACATGACTTCCGGCTAATCTCTACCAGGGTTTCTCGAGAACACACATAACACTCATTCGCCACAGGCTCCAGTAATCGCGCCAACCCCGTTGGAGATAGAGAGAATAAAGAGTCGGCGTAAATAAGATTCGGGCTATTAGCCGTGCCCAGAGCGATCCGGACTGCCTACCAGCGATCTTGCTGCGGAGCAGGGCACGGCAGTCGTTCATGGTGGCTGGTTCGTAACTCACATTGAAGATTCTATAGCAAAGCGATCCTGCCAGCCAATGGAATTGTTTGCCCGTCCAGCGAGACAGGTGATGCGGCGGGCAATCCAGTGGTTCGAAAGTATCACGAAAACGACGCAGGCAGTTCGGGACGGTCGAAATCAGCTTGCCGCCAGGCCTGAGGCACGCAAGCGCACTGAAAACGAACGTTTGCACCTCCGCAATATGTTCAATGACCTGAAATGCAGTAACAACATCGAAGCACCCAGCGTGGCTTTTGGCGTACTCAGCCAAATCAATGCAATGGGCGGATAGGCCTTGAGTACGTGCTGCGCTGACGGCAGCCGGGTTCGTATCAATGCCGACTGCTTCGCACCCACGGTAAATTTGTTCTCCCCGTCAAGCCGGTGAACCCGGGCAAGTATTTCGAGTCATTTTCAGATAATCAAAGACCATGCGCGGATTCATGGTCAGTTCACGCATCTTCTGAGCGACACTACGCACTCCTTTGCTTTTAATGATGCCGATGGCGAATCGCCTGAGGCGAGTCATGTTTTCCGGGCCATGGCCTTTGCGTATTCTGCTGCGATCCTCGTCATAATTCCAGTCGATGATGTAGTGGCCAGCAATTCTCAATGCGAATAAGAACCATTGTTGCAAGGGTGCTAGACGACTCACCACTGTTTCTGTATAAGACCCTGGGAACGTACAACAGAATTTCCGGTGTTCATGAGCTTCCCCTTTCGATCAGAATTACATCCTTCGAGCTTCAACCGCCTGGTAGAAATCTTTCGCTCAACCGTTGAGCAGTTTCCGGATGACCGCACGGGTGATAATGTGGTGTATTCCATGGCGGATGCCGCCATGGGGGCATTCTCGGTCTTCTTCACTCAAAGTCCGTCGTTCTTGGATTTCCAGCGCACGCTGGAAGTGACAACGGGATGCAGCAATGCCCATAGCTTGTTCAGGATGGCACAGATCCCGAGCGGCAACCAGATCCGCAATCTGCTCGATCCGGTCCCGCCCAGCACGGTGTTTCCCCTGTTCTCCTATGCGGTGGACGCGCTGCAGGCGTTGGGGCATCTGGAGCCCTACCGCTCGATCAACGGGGACCTGTTGGTGGCCCTGGATGGGACTCAGTACTTCGCTTCATCCAAGATCCCTGTGATAATTGTAGTGTCAAGAACCATAAAAACGGCACCGTCACCAATTCCCATACTGTCGTCACCCCGGTGATTGTAGCACCGGGCAATCCACGGGTGATTCCCCTGGAGCCGGAATTCATTACCCCGCAAGATGGCCATGACAAGCAGGATTGCGAGAACACCGCGGCAAAACGCTGGTTATCCGTATACGGGGCGCGATACCGTACACTGGGCGTGACGATCCTGGGGGATGACCTCTATTGCAAACACCCCCTGTGCCAGGCCTTCATCCGGGAGGGACTGAATTTTATCCTGGTATGCAAGCCCGATTCCCACAAGACGTTGTATGAATGGGTGGCGGGACTGGCGGCCACCGGCGATGTCCAGACGATCGAAATCAAACGCCGTAAGGGCAAACATCGCTATACCGATACCTACCGCTTCGTCAATCAGCTGCCTTTGCGCGATGGCCAGCAGGCCCTCGATGTCAACTGGTGCGAACTGACCACCACCCGGGATGACGGCAAGGTCGTTTATAAAAACGCCTTTGCTACCAATCACCCGATCACCGAGACGAACGTGGCCGATGTCGTACGCGATGGGCGCGCCCGCTGGAAGGTGGAGAATGAAAACAACAATACGCTGAAAACCAAGGGCTACCATCTGAGCCATAACTTCGGCCATGGGAAAAAATATCTCGCCTCCCTGCTGGCTACCTTCAATCTCCTGGCCTTCCTGTTTCACACCCTGTTGGATCTGATGGACACCCGCTACCAGCGCATCCGCCAGTTCCTGCCACGCAAACGGTTTTTCAACGATCTGCGTGCATTGACCTGCTACCTGTGCTTCGACAGCTGGGACGCGCTGATGGCGTTCATGATCAAAAAGCTCAAACTGGACGTCCCGGATACCCGCTGATGGATCTGCTCCGTCCAGCAAAGCCCAGTGCCTCGCTACCTATCGGCCTGCTTTCTTGGTTCGGAACAGCGGGTACGGGCATGTCTTTTCCTCTAAGCCACCGCGCCTACCCACAACCCACCCGATAGGAGATCACCCGCTCATCTTGGAACTTCTCAGGTAGAACTGGGTTGCTAAACCCTTTTCCTTCCCTGATCAGTGTGCCCTATGACCCTCGGTTGTCCCAATTTCTACGACACATTTAGAATTGCTGCTTATCGAATATGAAATGGCCCTGAACGGGAGCCGTGATTCCAAGGTGAAACGGCCCTGAAACCGAGGGAAATTCTGCTCATGATGGTTACCTATGGTGATCTACATGAGCGACAAAAAGATAGAGACATTGGACGACATTCGCGCCTTTCTGGAAGGAACGGTGGAGGT
>JBDLIZ010000116.1:0-11723 GCA_039714615.1 Pseudomonadota bacterium
GCTCGGGAACTGTCAGACATACTAGTAGCCAACCTGATCAATTTGGGTAACCTGAGACGATATCAGAAGCGTTACCAAGATGCCTATGATGCTTTTGCTGAAGCCGCTAGCCTTGCCCACGAGGGTTCATTGCCGAGGCTATCAACCAAGGCCTTGGTCAATGCCCTATGGGTGGCCGTAGATAGAAAGGACCGCACCACTTTTGAACGATGGTTTGCTCCCGCCCTGACTCAGGGTCGGCAACTTGATGATTCGCATGATAAGGCTTATCTATTGATCGCGCTGGGACGACAGGCCTTTAGTATGACCAAGAACCTAGCCGGTGAATCATCAAAACCCGCATGGATTACCCCCGCCTTTGAGGCACTCAATGCCGCTCTTGATGTTGCCAAGCGCATCCAGGACCGACGGGCAAGTTCATACGCACTGGGTTACCTTGGCCATCTTTACGAATACACACAACGTCTTGACGATGCGTTGGATTTGACTCGACGAGCTGCATTTATTGCTCAGCAGATCGATGCCCCGGAGATCCTCTATCTTTGGCAATGGCAAACAGGGCGCATATTAGATGCGAAAGGGGATATGGATGGGGCCATTACCTCCTATCAAAACGCCATTGCTGATCTGCGGACCATTCGACATGAATTAATCAAACGTTACAGCTTTAGCGGCTTTAACGAGAACGTCAAACCCGTGTTCTTTGAGCTGGCTGATTTGTTACTTCGTTACCCCGGTGCAGAGAAAGATCAGGCACGCATCAAACACTCTCTGACCCAGGCCCTGGAAACCCTTGAACTATTAAAAAGCGCTGAGTTGGAAGACTATTTTCAAGACGATTGCGTTGCTGAATTGCAGTCGAGGATCACGCGTCTGGATAAGCCTCAACCACAGACCGCGGTGCTCTATCCCATCTTACTTGAGGATCGAACAGAGCTGCTACTCACCCTGGCAAAGGAGATAAAGCATTTCACAATTCCCGTTAACCGTGCCACCTTAACACAGGAGATTCGCACGCTGCGAAGACAGATGGAACTGAGAGGGGAGTCCTATCTAAAACCGGCTCAGAAACTTTATGATTGGCTAGTGCGTCCGATGGAGAAGGAACTCAACGCCCACCTCGTCAATACTTTAGTCATTGTACCTGATGGGCCGTTACGTACCATACCGCTCTCAACCCTGCATGATGGTAAAAAGTTTCTGATCGAGCGTTACGCCTTGGCGACCACACCTGGGATGACCTTGACCGATCCACACCCCATCAAGCGTGAAAATGTTCAAGTCCTTCTCAGCGGATTGACCGAACCTGTTCAGGGATTTCCTGCCCTGCCGAATGTGGGTATGGAGTTGAGCCTCGTTGATGAGCTCTATCCAGGGGCGTTGTTGATCGACGATCAATTCACAATACCCCTGTTCCGAGAGGAGATGGACACCAAGCCCTATCAAATAGTGCATATGGCTACCCATGGCCAATTCGAAAGTGACCTGCGCAATACATTCTTGTTAACCTTTGACGATAAACTGACCATGGACCGGTTAGAACAACTCATCGGGCTCAGTAAATTCCGTGATACCCCGGTAGAGCTTCTAATCTTGAGCGCTTGCCAAACCGCTGCAGGTGATGATCGGGCTGCCCTGGGACTCGCAGGGATAGCGGTGAAGGCCGGGGCGCGCAGTGTTTTGGCTACTTTGTGGGCAATCAGTGATGAAACCGCTGCTGAGTTAATTCCTCAATTCTACCGTAATCTCAAGAACGATGACCCGCCGATGTCCAAGGCCCAAGCCTTACAGCAGGCCCAGTTGAAGATCATTAAAACGCCTTCAAAATTTCAGCATCCGTTCTTTTGGGCACCATACTTACTGATTGGTAACTGGCTTTGATCCTTCGCCTATATAAAGGAGCTGTTCTAGAATGGGTGTGAGTGTAGAACAAAAGGAAAAATCGGGGATAAAGCGTGGGTTATAAAGGAGTAAATTGAACCGAATTTATGCGCCGCATTGTGCCGGTTGAGGGGTTTTATAACAGCTTCCAAATCGGATTCATGATCGTTTTTAACGATCAAGATTATATGAGGCGTAAAAAGTCGAGGGTCTGATTTTAATTCTATTTGCCTTGGTGTGTTATATATTAACCAACATTGTGTGCGAGGTTGTTTTTGTTAACAAGGCCTTCTTTTGTGGTTGGTACCTCTAGGCGCCATTATCTGACCATCCTTCAATGGTTGGCAGGTAATAATATCAGTCACTTAACGCTAGGTAATAGGTAGGGCGGTGCGTGGCATATAAAATGCCTTACTTAAAATAAGTTTGCAAAATATTTACTCTCTGTTATTGATCGATTTAAATGTGATTCGAAGGATGGCCATTTTCGCGATTAATAATTTGGTGTTGTCAAAAGGGGGCGTCATGATCTATAGGAAACTATTAAACGTTAGTGAATTAATTATAGGTGTACTAGGTCTTATTATGACAGCGAATATGGTTCATGCTGACAACGAGGAGCCAGATGTCATCCACTTTCGAGGTCATGCTCCGACACCCGAGGAATATATCGAGGCACTTGCTCCCGATGAAACCCCTGCTGAGGAACCTATAACAGGGTTCACGCCGAGAGGTATTTACCATGTATCGCCACGTCAAGCTAAAAGTGAGAAACCAAAAGTCATCTCATTAAATGACAACTTAGTCCATTTTGCCTTTGACTCATACGAGCTTACAGCCCGAGCAGAGAAGGTTCTAAACAGCCTTGGAATCGCCTTGGAGTCACCGAAATTGAAAAATTATCAGTTTCTCATTGAAGGACACACCGATGCTGTAGGAGCGTTTAGATATAATCAAATACTCTCCGAACGTCGGGCCGAGTCTGCAAAACTCTATTTGGTCAGCCAATTTAACGTGGAACCTCACAGACTCCTGACCGTGGGGCGCGGAGAGGGGAAACTGCTACGCCCTGATAATCCACAAAGCGGAGAAAACAGACGTATTACAGTCATCAGGCTCTATAGAGCACTCGGACAATAGGATCTTAGAGTAAAGTTGCGTTCGGCCGGTTTAATTCCATGATTACTGCGACCTTGATCTGCTGCCCCAAGTCGCCATGGCTGCTGCGATAATAATAATCGCTGCCTCATCAACGGCATTCTCCTACCGAACCCGAATTACACCGGCGTTCGTCTACCCACAGGACATTATCCATTACTGCGCCCACAAAGACGGCATCGCTAACCCGTGCCCCGACCAAGGAAGGCCCCGGTCAGATCAGCATCACTGAAACCGAATTAAATTGTCAAGATATCCGGTGTTTCATGCATCAAGAAATCGTTCCATGCCAGGACATTGAGTGATTCAGGCCTCTTCTGGCGTAAGGCCTCGATGACGGCTCGCGCGAGCTGAAGGTCGGTTAGTAACGGTATGTCGGCATCCACGGCAGCGCGGCGGATGAGATAACCATCAGGACGACCCTGCTGATCGTATTCCCTAGGGACATTGATGACCAGATCCACACTGCCGTTATCGATAAGATCCAGGGCACTCAGTCTGTTATTCCTTTTTTTGGAGGCTCGGGTACATGGAATCCCGATTTCAATCAGCATTTCGGCGGTTCCTTCTGTCGCATAGATGGGCAGTTGCAGTTCTTCGGTGATGACCTTGGCCTCGTCCGCAAACCCGTATTTGTCGATCACCGGCCCGAGTGATAACAGTACACCTTTGTTGGGAAAACGAAAGCCGGTGGCCAATAAGCCGTGCAGCAAGGCCTCGTGCAGGTCATCACCCAGGCAGCCGACCTCTCCCGTGCTTGCCATTTCCACCCCCAACATGGGGTCAGCGCCAGCTAGCCTGGCAAAGGAGAACATGGGGACCTTTACACCGACATGGTCCAGATCCAGGCTGTTATTGTCTACGGGGCGGGAGACCCCCAACATGCGCCGGGTGGCCTCAACTGCGAAGTTATTGCCTGTGACCTTAGAGACGAATGGGAAGCTGCGTGAGGCTCGCAGATTGCATTCTATGACCTTTACGGCATTGTGTTTGGCCAGAAACTGAACATTGAAGGGGCCGGTAATCTTGAGTGCCTTGGCCAGCTGAGCCGCGATCCGTTTGATGCGCCGTATGGTGGCGATATAGAGTTTCTGTGGTGGGAGCACCAGGGTTGCATCCCCGCTGTGCACGCCGGCATCCTCGATATGCTCGCTGATCGCCCACAATACCAGCTCGCCCTGGTCGGCAACCGCATCGATTTCGATCTCCCGTGCATGGATCTCAAACTTGGATACTACGACGGGATGCTCGGGTGAGATATCCTTGGCCCGAGTCAAGATCCGTTTCAACTCGTTGGGTTCGTGGGCGACGTTCATCGCCGCGCCGCTCAGAACATAGCTGGGGCGCACCAGCACCGGAAAGCCTCCCAGGCGTTTTAAGATGTTATCGATATCATCAATATCGGTGACATGGGCCCATAAGGGTTGATCAATCTCCAGTTCATCCAACAAGGCACTGAACTTGCTTCGGTCTTCGGCTTGGTCTATGCACTCCGGGCGGGTGCCCAAGACCTTGACCCCGGCATTGTGCAGACGCAGGGCGAGATTGTTGGGGATTTGCCCCCCCATGCTTACGATGATCCCTTGAGGTTTTTCCCGTTCGTAGAGATCCAGCACGGTCTCCAGACTGACCTCGTCGAACAACAGCTTGTCGCAAACATCGTAGTCCGTGCTGACCGTCTCGGGGTTGTAATTGATCATGATGGTTTCATAACCAAGTTCCGAGGCCGCCTTGACCGCATTCACACAACACCAGTCGAATTCCACACTCGAACCTATGCGGTAGGCACCCGATCCCAGCACCATGATTTTCTTGCGCCGGGAAGGCGGGACATCCGTCGCGTTGGCATGGTAGGTGGCATAGAGATAGTTGGTGTCGGCAGGAAACTCGGCCGCCAGGGTATCGATCTGTGAGATATGAGGTTGGATACCATAATGGATACGCTTCTGGCGAATGCTGCCCCGTGGAGCTTTTGTCAACCCTCCTATCCCCTTGTCCGAGAAACCGAGCTTCTTGGCCTCAAGCAACAAGGATTGCGCTATAGGTGGGTGAGATCGGGCGAGTTTCCTGTGGGTTTGTACGATCGATTCGATGCCGTATAGAAACCAGCGATCGATGCGGGTGATCTCGTGGATCTCCTCTACCGACATCCCTTCGGTCAAGGCCTTGGCAATGGCGAAGATTCGTAAGGGGGTGGCCTGGTGCAGTGCCTGCCTCAGGTCACCGAACTCGAATGCCTCTGGGTTCAATCCATGCACGCCGATGTCGAGCATGCGCAGGGCCTTCTGAATCACCTCAGGGAAACTGCGGCCAATGGCCATCACTTCGCCGACACTTTTCATCTCGCTGCCGATGTGCATGGAGGCACCTTGAAATTTGGTCAGATCCCAGCGGGGGGCCTTGCATACCAAGTAATCCAAGGCGGGCTCAAAAAAAGCCGTGGTGCGCCGCGTAATCCCATTGGGGATATCAACCAGTGAATAACCTATGGCCAGCTTGGCCGCGACGTAGGCTAGAGGGTAGCCGGTGGCCTTACTGGCCAGGGCGCTGGAGCGTGATAGGCGGGCATTGACCTCGATGACCCGATAATCGGAACTCTCGGGGTCAAGTGCGTATTGGATATTGCACTCACCTACGATGCCGAGATGTCTGATGGTGTGAATGGCGATGCTGCGCAGGAATTGGTATTCGTGATCATTGAGTGTCTGCGAGGGCGCAACCACGATGGATTCGCCGGTGTGAATGCCCAGGGGATCGAAGTTTTCCATATTGCAAACCGTGATGCAGTTATCCCGTACATCACGAACCACCTCATATTCGATTTCCTTCCAGCCTTTGAGGCACTCCTCCACCAGGACCTGTGGGGCCTCTGCGGCAAAGGCATGTTTCAAGGCCTCATTGAGTTGATCCTTGGTTTCGACGATGCTGCTGCCCTTGCCTCCCAGGGTGAAGGCTCCCCTCAGCATCACGGGTAGTCCGATCCGTTCGGCGGCCTCACGGGCCTGCTCAATGGAGCGGCAGGCCTTGCTGCGCGCCGTTTTAACCTTGATCTCATCGAGTCTTTTGATAAACAGCTCACGATCTTCGGTATCGCGGATGGACTCGATGGGTGTTCCAAGTACCTGTACCCCGTGTTTGGCGAGCACCCCTTTATCATGGAGGGCGATACCACAGTTCAGTGCGGTCTGCCCACCGAAGGAGAGCAGTAGGGTATCGACGTCTTCCTTGATGATGATTCGTTCTACGAACTCCGGGGTAACGGCGATCAAGTAAACCCGGTCGGCGAGCTCGGTACTGGTTTGAATGGTCGCTATGTTTGGATTGACTAGGATGGTAAAGATCCCTTCCTCTTTCATGGCCTTGATCGCCTGGGATCCCGAGTAGTCGAATTCACCGGCCTGCCCAATCTGCAGCGCTCCGGAACCGAGGATCAATATGCGACGGGGTTTGCGGGGTAGGTAGGCGCCGTACATCGTGTTAATTCCTCGCCATTGCGTCGACCAGACGCAGATAGTCGTCAAACAAAAAACCGGTATCGCGGGGACCCGGGTGGGCCTCGGGATGAAACTGCACGCTGAAGAATGGGCGGTGTCGAGAGCGGATGCCCTCATTGGTGCCATCGTTGATGTTCACGAACCAGGGCTCCCAATCCCCCGGCAGGGATTGCTCTTTTACTGCGTAGCCATGATTCTGACTGGTGATGAAACATTGCCGGGTGATGAGGTCCTGTACGGGCTGATTCACACTCCGATGGCCATAGGGTAGTTTATAGGTATCACCACCGGCGGCCAGGCTCAAGAGCTGATGCCCTAGGCAGATGCCGAAAATAGGTTTGTCATACTCTTGCAGGAGAATGCTCAGGCGCTCGATCAGCGGGGCGAGCGCCTTGGGATCGCCGGGGCCATTGCCAATCAGGATACCGTCGGCTTGGTCTGCCAGGGATAGGATATCGCCATGCCAAGGGGCACGGATCACGCTGACCCCACGGTTTAGGAGCGAGCGTACGATGTTGTCCTTTGCCCCCACATCGATCAGCAGTACAGTCTGCTTTCCCCCAGGGTAGTGTTTGGCGTCAACGGGGGCGACACTGTGGAATACCTCATTTTGCATATCTATACGCCGGGCTTGGTCGCGTGCCTTGTTCAGAGACAAGTCGGCAGGGAATAGCCAGCCCTTCATGGTGCCCGACTCCCGTAGTCTGCGAGTCAGGGTGCGTGTGTCGATCCCGGTAACGGCGGGAATCCCCTCGCTCAAGAGCCAATCGTGCAATGATCGTGTGGCGGCATGGTGACTATAGGCGCTGATATATTGCTGGACGACTAGGCCTTGAACCTGAATCGCATCGGATTCGTAGGGGCGTTCGAGACTCGCCTTGGCTCTAGGGGCGGGAATGCCGTAGTTGCCAATAAGCGGATGGGTCAGGACCAGGATCTGACCTCGATATGAGGGGTCGGTGATGGTCTCTATATAACCGGTCATTGCGGTGTTAAAGACGACCTCACCCTCGATAGTGTCAGGGGCACCGAAGCTGATTCCGCACATCTGGGATCCGTCTTCTAGCGCCAGTTTCATCGGGCTGTTTTCTCTTTGAGAGGACATGTTATGTTGCTGATGAGTGCTGGGAGCCTGTCGGACTAAGGACTGATCTACTGCGGAAAAGACGGATTTTCCGATCCTTTTCGTTACACGCTACCGCTATTCGCCTTAAACGAGCTAAAAATCCGCCTCAAATCGTCTTTCCCTCGCGATGATCGCCTAAGTCCGACAGGCTCGTCGGTGATGTAAAACAGGCGATGCGTTCGTGCCGGTGAGCAGCCCGAATTCAGGCAGGCCTTTTCGATCAAGTTGCGGAATGGCGTGCATGGAATGGCCCTTTAATCGAGTTCGAATTCTTCCTTCCATGCGTCATCTTTTTCCCAATGGGGTTGATCTGTTTTGGCGAGCAGATAATTCTCCAGCACCAGATAGTCCATCTCGGTGCGCATGAAGCAGCGATAGGCGTCTTCAGGGGTGCAGACAATGGGTTCTCCTCGCACATTGAAAGAGGTGTTGACCAGCATAGGACAGCCGGTTTGTGCCTCAAATTGCGTTAACAAGGTGTAATATCGCGGATTGGTGTTTTTATGTACGGTCTGAATCCTTGCCGAATAATCCACGTGAGTGATGGCCGGAATCTCAGAGCGGGGCACCTTGAGTCTATCGATGCCGAATAATTTGCTTTGCTGCTCGGTCATCGGAATGCGTTTATCCTGTTTTACGTCCGCAACCAGCAGCATGTAAGGACTCGGTTGGTCGAGATCAAAATAATCAGCTACCCGCTCTGCCAGTACTGAGGGGGCAAAGGGGCGAAAGGATTCACGATATTTGATCTTGAGATTCATTACCGACTGCATCTTGATGCTGCGCGGGTCGCCGATAATCGACCGTCCCCCCAGGGCGCGCGGACCAAACTCCATGCGGCCCTGAAACCAACCCACCACATTTTCGTCAGCCAGTATTTGTGCCAGACGCGGCATGAGTTCATCATCCTCGAGACGGACATAGTTGGCATTTACAGAGTCCAAATAAGTCTTGATCTGCACCTCTGTGAACCGAGGTCCAAGATAGGCCCCGGACATCGTGTCCCCGCCATTGACCTGGCGGGGATTGTCCAGGTATTCATGCCATAAGGCCTGGGCAGCGCCAATGGCCCCACCCGCATCACCGGCGGCAGGCTGGATCCAGATCTCTTTGCAGGGCCCTTCGCGCAATAGTCTGCCATTGGCCACGCAGTTCAATGCCACACCACCGGCCAAACACAGATAATCTGTTTGCAGTTCCTTATGCACCGTATTGGCAAGCCGCAGCACGATCTCTTCGGTGACCTGCTGAATGGAGGCGGCGATATCCATTTCCCGCTGGGTCACGGGCGATTCGGGTTGACGCGGCGGTCCACCGAACAGCCGATCGAACCGTGCATTGGTCATGGTCAATCCCGTGGCGTAATTAAAGTATTGCATGTCCATGCGGAAGGTGCCGTCGTCCTTGAGAGCCAATAACTTATCAAAGATAAGGGCCTTGTATTTTGGTTCGCCATAGGGGGCGAGGCCCATCAGTTTGTATTCTCCAGAGTTGACCCTGAAGCCCGTGAAATAGGTAAATGCCGAATACAACAGTCCCAGTGAGTGCGGGAAATCGATTTCCCATTCCGGAGTCAGCGTATTACCATCGCCCAGCCATACCGAGGTGGTGGCCCATTCACCCACCCCATCCATGCACAATACCGCTGCCCGTTGAAAGGGGCTGGGATAAAACGCCGAGGCGGCATGGGACTGATGATGTTCAGTAAACATCAAGGGCGGTAGGGCCTTGGTCTTGCAGGAACCCACAGCGCAGAGTTCCTCTCTCAATAGTCTCTTGAGATAGAGTTTTTCCTTGAGCCAAACCGGCATGGCAGCAAGAAAGGAGCGATAGCCCTTGGGGGCAAAAGCGAGATAGGTCTCCAGCAGCCGATCGAATTTCAGCAGCGGCTTGTCGTAGAAGACGATGTAATCGAGATCCTTGATCCCAAGGTCGCCGCCTTCTTTCAGGCAATATTCAACCGCATGCACAGGAAACCGTGCATCATGTTTTTTGCGAGAGAATCGTTCTTCCTGGGCCGCGGCAATAAATTTACCGTCGCGCAACAGTGCTGCTGCGCTGTCGTGATAATAGGCGGATATGCCTAATATATCCATATGCGGATTCGTTGGTATGAGGTTGGTGTGTGAGCCGAGGATTGTTGATCAACCTGGACAACAAGGCAAGAGAAGACTTAAACCTATCGGTCCCGTTTTGGTCACGGGACCGATCATTGCACGATATAAATTAATTCGTCGGGCATCTCAAGATGTCGATGTTGTTGGATGCGTCCGTGAGTTTGTCAAACCATTCGTCCGCCATGCGCCTATAACCGGTTTGATTAGGATGCACACCGTCTATCGACATCTGTGTATCGGGATCGTCCATGGCCCCGTGCTGGTCAACCAGGACGAGCTTGATGTTGGGTCGGGACGAGTCGAGGTCCTTGATCATTTCGTTGAGGGTGTCTACCTCGTCGCCATCTACATAGACAGGATCGGAGTCGCAGATGTCCTTGGTTGAACGGTTAATGATGGTGGACAACAAGACGGTGACCTCATTGTTGGTCGCTGCCCAGGTATCTATGGCATCCAGGATCTGCTCGATGTTGCTGATGGTTGTAAGCGGGTTATCGGAGCGGATATTGTTGGTGCCGATATGGAGCAAGACGATGTCGGTAGGATTTGTACTGAGTGCGGTAGGGATGCGTAGGAGCACGTCTGAGGCCTTGTTTCCGCCTATGCCTTCGTGATCCGGATCTTCAATGGGTGGTGTGGCAGACAGGCCGAATGAAAAACTCCCGACAAAATCAACGAAATAATTATCCTGGTCGAGGTCAGTGAAGAGTTTTGCCCGGTACCCTATTTGTTCTATTTCTGGGATAAATTCTGTTGGATTCACGGAGCAACCTGCGCCCTTGGGTCCGACCCCCGCCGTGATCGAATCTCCCAATGGCATGATCCGGGTCTTGCTCACGGCGATGTTCACCGTGCCCGTGGCAATGCCACCGTTGCCGTCATCCACCTGGTAGGTGAAGCTGTCAAAGCCGGTGGCGCCGGGATTGGGGGTGTAAGAACTCAGGGTGCCGTCCGGTTGCAGAATGACAGTACCTTTAGTGGGCGAGGTCTCAATGCTAAAGCCTAACAGCACATCATCGTCAGTAACGAAGTCATTGAGATCGGTGGGCAGATCTTCCGTAGACAGGCAGGCACTGGTGGTGACCGGAATGCCAGTGACGTTAATCGTGACCGAGGCCGTGTTGGAATCGACAGTGCCGTCATTGGCTTTGAATGTAAAACTGTCAGTTGCTGATGAGCTACCATTGTGCACGTATTCGAACGAACCGTTGGCATTCAGGGTCAGTGTGCCATGGCTAGCGTCGCTGACCAGTACTGCTGTCAGGGTGTCGTTGTCTGGATCGGAGCTGGATTCCAAGACTCCGGGTGCATTCACCGTCAGGGTTTTTCCCGGCTCGGCGGAGAAGGATTGATCAGTGACTGTGGGCGGACTGTTGGTGCTGCCGTCCCCCCCGCTATCTCCGCTACCCCCGCAGGCAGAAAGAAAGGCAGCGGAAACGATCATTACTACGATTTTTGGATTTACCCAGGTCTTTATAGTGAACGCGCCCTTATCGTGTATCATTTTATTTCTCATCCGTGGATTGTTAAAGTAAGCCTCTACCTCATCTATCTTAGCCGTAACTTTTTTAGGCAGATCTAGCGAAGGACAATCTCATGAGGGTCATAACACCTCTATGAACCCCGTTTATCTAAATCGTCATTGTCTCCTGTGGCTGGTAGTCTTACATAGTATAAGAACCGAAGACGTGACAAAAATCAAGGATCGATGGTTTTGAGTTCCTGGGTGAAGGCAAAATGAGTACTGTATCTTGGTTTGATGATAGCGTCGTTCCACAATTCCTCATCCCATCAGTCCAATGATAAGTACCAAGTCCGACAGACTCCTAGGAGGCTGTCCGAGAATGGCGACCGTAGCGAGGGCAAGGCTGGCTGAGCCGGATTTTTCGTTCATTTGAGGCGAATATTGGCCATATTTAACGAAAATGAACGGGAAATCCGGCCAGC
>JBDLIZ010000117.1:0-11712 GCA_039714615.1 Pseudomonadota bacterium
GGATGCGTGCGTGCGTGCGTGCGTGCGCGAATGCTACCGTCGCGCGAGCAATAGGCCAGAATAACCGGACTCATCAGCCAGGGTTTATATAACGTTGGTAAGCGTCTAATACCCTTTCAACATAGTGCTGAGTCTCTTTGTAGGGCGGAATACCATTGTATTTTACTACGGTTTGGGGGCCGGCATTGTAGGCGGCGAGCGCCAGCTCGGTGTTGCTGTTGAAGCGTTGCATCATCAGGCTGAAATAGCGTATACCGCCACGCAGGTTATCTCTGGCATCGAACACATTGCGTACCCCCATATGTTCTGCTGTTGCGGGCATCAACTGCATCAGACCCTTGGCGCCCACGCGAGAGACGGCGTATTTGTCGAAGCAGGATTCCACACTGATGATGGCCTTGATCAGCTGCTGATCTACATTATACCGGCGGGAATATTGCTCGATGAATGAGGCGTGAGCCTTGGCCCTTTGATTCAGGCGTGATGGCGTCATCCCTTGGCATGATACCGTAGCCGTGGGGCGGCCTATGGTTGCGATCAGGGAGTATGTCGCTTTCGGTAACCGCCGGTCGGTATACCAGGTGACGCCGTCTTTTCCCCGGTAGACGAAATAGTCCGCCAGCACGGCTTGGCTGCAAGGTGACAGGCATATACTCAGCAATAGTGCTGAATGATATACCCGTTGAAAGACGTACAGCATCGACCCGCGATTCCTTGTAAGCTTAAAGATATTTTTGATGGGTATGTCATTCTAGCCTTAACTGGAACTGGCGGATTACCCATTGGTAACTAAAATCCTGCACATAATCCGGGATTCGGTCTCTATTGTCATACTGATATATGATTGATTCGATCGATCTGTTGCGCCAGCTTGCCGATGGGGCGTTTTATTCCGGCCAGAAGCTGGCCGTGCGATATGGCGTGAGTCGCATGACGATTCATCATTCGATGCGTAAACTTAGTGATTTTGGGATTACTGTACATAGTGTCCGTGGCCGAGGTTATCGGCTTGCACGGCCTTTGGAGCTGCTCGATCAAGAGCAGATCCTGGCTGCGATAAGCGAAGACAACCGTAAGCACATCGCTGCGTTTGATATCTTTCCCAAGCTCGATTCGACCAACAGTTATCTGCTGCGCCAGGCTAGTCATGGGGCCTCCTGCGGTCATGTCTGTCTGGCCGAGCATCAGAGTGAGGGGAAGGGCCGCCGCGGTCGTCACTGGGTATCCCCATTTGCCCGGAATCTATATTTGTCTCTGTTATGGCGGTTTGATACCGGTTCGTTCGAGCTCAGTGGCTTGAGTCTGTTGATCGGGTTGGCCGTTGCCAAGGTCATACGGGAATTGGGCGTAACGGAGGTGGGTCTGAAATGGCCTAACGATATCGTCTGGCGAGACCAAAAGCTAGGCGGTATCCTGGTGGAGGTGGGTGGAGAGCTGGGAGGGCGTTGTCATATGGCGATCGGGGTAGGAATAAACGTGGTTATGCCGCTGAGCGAGGCGCGCCATATCGATCAGCCTTGGACGGATATGGCGCAGGTGTTGACTGAAGAATTTCCCTCTCGAAATGAGTTGGCGGCAAAAGTAATCGAATCGATGACGGCGACCATGTTGAGATTTGAACGACAAGGGCTGGAGGGGCTCGTGGAGTCTTGGCGCGCCTTCGACTGTCTTTACGGCAAACCCGTCTCTTTACACCTTCCCAAGGGAATCCGTTATGGGACGGCATGGGGTATCGACGGATTGGGCCGACTGAAGCTGATCCATGAGGGCGAGGAACGGGTTTACGCCAGCGGCGAGATCAGTTTGCGACGACATTCATGACTGTACTGATCGACGCAGGAAACAGCCGCTTCAAATGGGCGCGGCTTACGGAACAGGGACCCCTTCCACTGGGCAGCCGTTATTATGGCGCCCGAGGTAGGGCAGGGGGTGTGATCGAGGTACTGGCTGAGCTGCACCCCTCAAGGATACTGGTAGCCAGCGTGCTGGGTGAGGACTTTGAGCTGCGGTTGAGGGCTTGGGCTAGCTCAAATCCGAGCTTGGAGATCGAGTTCATTAAAACACTAAGTTCGGCGTATGGAATCCAGATTGCCTATGCCGAGCCCGGCAGGCTCGGCGTCGACCGTTTCGTGGCCCTCGTGGCCGCGAATACACACCTGAAAACCGCGAGTGTCATCATCGATTGTGGTACGGCAGTGACCGTGGATGCATTGACCTCCAATGGCCGGCATCTGGGTGGGTTGATTCTGCCGGGCCTTGGATTGATGCGAAGCGCTCTGGTTTCCGATACCCACCGTATCAGCTTAAGCGAAGGTTCCAAAGAGATCGCGTTATTTGCCCGCGATACAGGGGATGCGGTGCTCAGTGGAACCCTAAGGTCACTCGCCGCGGCCATCGATCGGATCGGCGCAGACATGGAAGCACAATTGAACGAACCAGTAACCCGCATTTTAAGCGGAGGCGATGCCGAGAGCTTGATGCCCTTGCTGAGGCACGATTACCTATATGATCCCCTGCTGATTCTCAAGGGGCTGACGGTATTTGCTCAAACAGGCTCCAAGGAGCCTGTCCAAGAATAGCAGCCGTAGCGAGGGGCAGCCGATTTGAGTCCGGTTTCCCGCAGTAGATTGGTCCTAAGCTCGACAGTCCCTAGGAGCCTGTCGGACTTAGGGCCAATCTACTGCGGAAAAGCCGGATTTGGACAGATTTCCCAATCCTTTTCGTTACACGCTACGGCTATTCGCCTCAAACCGTCTTTCCCTCGCTACGATTGCCTAAGTCCGACAGACTCCTAGCGTACTTGGTCAGTTTTTTAGTCGATTACTATCCATAATCGTGGCCTTTAGAAGGCAGACTGAGGCAAAATACCGCCAGTTTATGAAAATGACATTCTCGATCTGATGTTATACCCATGACGGCGGGGTATTGAGCTCTGAAGTCTTTTCTCCGGAGTACCGAAAAGGACAGGACGCTGTTCATTATCTGATAGCCTAACTGCAATAAATAACCGCGTGATTACTATTTTATGCGCCTGAGTATCCTGATCCTGGTTTTACTAAACCTGGTGCACTTCGTCTGGAACTACTATTGGCCTCCTGCGCCGCTGTATATCGCCCCATCCCCACTAGATCAGAATATCCAGCCCCTCTATCTTCTTAGCGAGGTCGAAGAAGAACCCGAGGTTGTCCCCGAAACTATCAAACAACCGACGCTGACTCATCAAACCACCGCCGCCGTTTTTGAGATCGAAACAGGTGTAGTGCTTAGCAGGAAATGCTATTCCCTGGGCCCCTTTAAAAAATTGTCGGAGGTTGATCGTGCGGAGCAAGGCATCAAGATCGCAGGGATGAGCGTCACTCGACGAGTCGAAATAGAACCCATCCTAAAGGGCTATTGGGTCTATCTGCCACCCACAAAGAGTTTCGCAACGGCACGGAAAGTTTCCAAAGGGCTTGCATCAAAAGGCGTCAAGGACTACTACGTCCTGCACAAAGGAGAGAATAAAAACGCGATATCCCTGGGTTTGTACAATGAAGCGGCCTTTGCCAGGAATCGTCTGAAAAAAATAAAATCCCTCGGTTATAAACCCGTCATGAAAGGAGATTACCGGAATAAATTACTGTATTGGCTTGATTACAGTGAGCTGGCTAGCAATAGCCTACCTACTGGGTTCTGGGACGCAGTAGCTACTGCAAAAGGGGGAGTACAGCGGATTCAAAAAGACTGTACGGTTGATTAATCACTCATCCAGGTTCTTGGTATCGATTGGGTATAAAAAAATTGGCGAATAGATAATGAAGTAGGAATTGCGTATAAACGAATTTGCCTTTAAAATCCCGCAGCTAGTCTATCTATAGCCTCTCAGTACAAAGCTGGCGTAGCTCAGTCGGTAGAGCAGCTGATTTGTAATCAGCAGGTCGCGGGTTCAACTCCTGTCGCCAGCTCCAATAATTTTTAAGCCATTCCTTAGAGAGTACTCTCTCAAATGTTGGTTTGCAGTATTTTGCAGGCCCTTTACAAATGTAATCTACGGCGTATGCGATAAATGCTCAGAGAATGATTGATCCGGTCTAGGCCGGGTTTGTCACTTGGGATGAGGCTCTGCGACGCATGTTTTCCCTGGGGTTTCGCTATTGAGCAGCGGGGCCACGGGCCTTCCAACGACAGAGGGTCTCAGAATAACCTTTCCACTATTAGGCAGTACCTGAACGGCACGATCATCCCAAAGTTCAATCATATCAAAATCTTTGCTGCTCACTACTTCCAGGTCTGGCAATCCGTGCTTTGCCAGCCATACCTGAATTGGTGGGATTCCCTCCTCGAAATTCGCCCTCGCGGTGACTATTTTTACTTGATAATCGTCCCCAAGCCACTGTTTTACCCGCGCCATCATAACCGGTATAGGTTTCCCGATATGGCCGAAACCACGCCAGCCATGAAAGGTCGCCAAGGTCCCGTCCAAATCTACTCCGATCCAGGGGCGTCTAGCCTTCTCGACTGCTTCCCCGTGCTCCGTTGTATTCAGCAGCGTTTCACTGGAGTTCAGCTGTACTGGGGTCCTTTTTAATAATGATCTAATCTTGTTCAACGCAGAGGGAAGAGTTATGAAATTCAATGGTAATAATCTTGGCATATTCCTAGTTCTCACGTTGATTTGATCATCTTGAATTCAGGTTAGTTTAAAATCTGTGAATGCAAGTAAAGAGCTACTCGTGCCAAGCGAGTGACAGCTCTCACTGAGAGTGTGGCTCCAGTAATCCCATCAATTTGACGGTCGAGATTGAATCGAGAGTTAAGCGCTGAGTCAATAAATTGTTCGGTAAAAAAGTCGTGACGAACCTCCCACCCGCGGCTCTCGCGAAAGATCAATACCTTGATGCGTTCGATCTTCTGCTTATTGACTACTATACCGGCAGTAATAGGGCGTTCTTTGCCGATCTCATCGAGGACCCAGACACTGCGTTTGCCGTCGAGCCAGTAACGTATGCGTAACTTGGAATAGCGATGGCCAAGAATATCCTTAACCTGTTTTTTGGTTTCTCCTCTGAGAAAAAGGGCCTTGGGTTCTGGCGGATGGTTTGCAAAGGTCTTAGCGATGAAATCAACCGGTTGCTGATAGATGCCTATAGCCCACACCTGTGATCCCACCGAAAGCAGACCTAAAAGTAGAAGAGTCCTTATAATCATTTTAATATTCCAACAAAAGATCGCCATCTAGGGCTTGCGGCGGCCTGAGTCGTTTCCTCTAGAACTGATAACCAAGACCGATATCAAAGCCTGTGAAATCGCGGCCTTGCTCGGCATCCAGATCATGACTGCGGTCGCGATAGTCGAACTTTACGACCACATCCGGGTGTGGCCAGTAATTGAAACCTGCTTCCCATTGATTGAAACGGTCACGGGTCCTGGCGGCATCAAGGTCCTCATAGCGGAAATAGAAGCCAACCTTATCGGCCAGCAGGGGTACAAAATTATTGTTAAATGGTTTGATGCTCGGTTCAATGTACCACCCCGTTTGCGTGTCTACGTCGGCGGCTTCAACGCCGTCTCCATTGAGATTCCATCGGCTATACAGGGCCCGGATGGCGTAGGGTCCATGGCCGTATATGAGATGTCCTTCGAGCAACCAACCGTCATCGATGGCATTATTATCGCTGCCTTGGGTCGGCCCACCTTGATACTGAGCGGAAACCGCAGCCTCTAGACCGGGAAACCCGGTATATTTCAAGCGCGTGGTACCCGCAAGGTCATTGGCCTTTGCCTTGGCCACCTTTTGTCGCCCGCTGCGGATACGGAATGCGCTACCTCCGTCGGTGGGGATGTTTAAGCCTGAGTGAACAGCGAAGTCCCAGCTAAATCCCCTGCCAAAGCGTTGCGTGTACATTGCGCCGGCCTCCCACCAGGTTGCCGGAATAATGATGTTTTCGACATCATTGCGCTCAACACCGTAAAAAGTAGGGGGTTCATGGGTTTCGTTGAGAATACCAATCGGAAGTAAGAAAAGGCCACCGACAACATTGGATAGATCATTTATGTCATATTGGATATAGGCCTGCTCCAGCTCTATCTCTCCGGGACCGCTGCCATCCTCGGTATCTTCAACCAGCGAATGTTCCAGCTCTAATTCTGAGTAAAATCGTAGTGAATCCGTGAAATCATATCCGATAAATAATACGAATCTATGGAAATCGATCTCCTTTGAGTTTTCCCCTCCCTCGATGCTCAGGTTGTTGTAATGCAGTTCGCCATAACCGCCGAAATGCAGCCGGTCCCAATGACTTCCCGTGCCCTCGGTGTCCTCTACAGCTTCGGTCAGAGCGCTGACTTGATCTTCAAGCTGCTTAATACGTTCTTCCTGATCAGGTGCCGCCAGGGCATTACCTGTAGAGACAATAAAGATCCCCGCACTAAGGCATGTTGAGATTTTTCTTATGAACGACATTATAGCCCTCTAAATATTGGATTATTGTTGAAATGTGTTGCATGCTAACCAAATACGGCTGTAAATGCAAATTAATATCATTCTCAATAGTAAGGGTTGTGTTTCCCATCGCCGGCTTGGTTGTAGCTACATCGTTCAGGCCCGTGGCGGCCGTGGGGCATGCGATTTACAACACCTTTCCTGCTACAAGCTACATGACCTAAAAATTGTCAAGACCTTCGACCGTACCCTGGATGCCGCCGCCAATGCCGGGTAAGGCCGATCATTTAGACTGGTCCTCACCAGTAAATTTCATGGTGTAGATACAATCTACAGATTAACGGATGCGAATAGTCAGAAGTTTGTAAATGAGAACCATTTACAATATAATACAAAAATAGTGGCGCCAGTTAATTATTTGTTTTTACGAATGACGCTAGAATAGGGGACGTGCTATATCCTTCCGACTGTTGATGGAAAAATGGGATAAAAAAAAGAAAACAGGTATTGCAATGGCACTTTCATTGTCCGTGTCAACGCCAGCCTTAGCCTATGAAGTGACTGAGCAGCTTAATTTTGGGTCCATTTCGTCAGCTGTCGTCCAGTATGGTGATTTCGAAGATGTGTTCACGGAAGAAGGCAAAAAGCGTGATGCTGCTGCTGGGGGAAGCTTTGCTACCGATCTCTGGATTAATTTTCATCCCACCGAGGTCGATGAATTTCAGATGACATTGAGCTATGCTGCTGGCAATGCCTTGAACAACATCAATCCCTTTACTTTAGCCCTCTATGCAGATGATCTAGAGGAGGATCTCAAGAACATCAATGGGCGTAATCGGAATTACTTTCTTGAGTCCTGGTACAAACATACCCTCGAAGTTGGCGCTAACGCCTCTCTCGGAGTGACTGTGGGTATCATTGATTCCACTGTATATATAGACGAAAATGTCTTCGCCAATGATGAAATTTCTCAATTCATGAATGATACTTTTGTCAACAGTATTCTAGCCAATTTACCAAGCTATGATGGTGGTGGAATTCTGGAGTTTGAATCTGGCAACTGGCAACTTAAGGCTGTCATTATGAACAGCAGAAATGAATCTGAGCGAAGCTACATGTACTACAGTGGGCAAGCGAGCTATAAATTGGAGAGTACCCTGGGTGAGGGAAATTATCGCATCAATGGCTATATGACCAGCGGTGATTTTATGAATGCGGCGGCGACCAGTAGTGATGAGTCACTCAAGGGTTTTGGTTTCTCCGCCGATCAGCAATTAACTGAACATCTCGGGGTCTTTGCCCGTTTAGGTTGGCAGGATGATGCCGCGGCCGTTGATCATGATCAACTCTATTGCGGAGGAGTCAATATCAATGGCGGACTTTGGAGCAGGATTGGTGATGAGATTGGTATTGGTTATGCCTATCTGAAGGGTGCGCAGGGATCGGGGCTGGACAGGACCCAGGCATTCGAGACTTATGTCAGATTTGCAGTCTTAGCGTATGCTGATTTCACTTTAGATATCCAATATATATTGGACAGTAGCGATGGAAAGGATGGCGCCAGTCCGGAGGGTACAATCATTGGCGGGCGACTGAGTAGCTATTTTTAAGATTGTGATTTGTCAATGAACCTAGTACCCAAACAACTTTGTTTTAACGGGTGGCTCCACCGCCAACCCTCCAGTGAAACAGAGGGTTTAATCGTCCACCATCGAGAAATAACCCAGCAGATGAAAGTTGTTGGTGCACTAGAAGCTTGTCGGACTTAGGGTTAATCTAACGCGAAAAAGCCGGTTCGGCCTGATTTTCCGATTGTATCGTTAAGTAGGGTAGAAATGACTATTTGCATCAAATAATCAAAAAAATAAAGTAACTACTCAGGCCACTATAAATCTGTAACACATTGATATTTCGGTAAATAATTTTTGGAGAAACGACAAAAATATAGGTTTTTCGTCAAATTTTCACAATTTCTCACGAAATACATATTTAATATCAATGAGTTATATGCCTGAGTAGTTACAAAATAAATTCAAACTGGCTTTTCCTCGCTACGGATTCTATTTTCGGACAGGTATCCTCTAGCTAACCACTCAATTGAGTACGGTTATTAACATGCATGTTTTGTTTGGCATTTAGGCAGTTCTTTTTTGTGCACCTAGCTCGGATTATCAGAGAATACTCTTCCATCTGAAATCCCAGTTTTTCTACAAGTTGCTTTTGTCTTCTCTGCAACACATCATCCTTGAATTCGATCACGGCACCACAAGTAGAGCAGATTAGGTGATCATGGTGAGCGTCATGGGCTATTTCATATACGGCTTTACCGCCCTCGCTAAAATGATGGCGAGTAACGAGGCCCACGATTTCTAACTGGTTGAGTACACGGTAAACGGTAGCGATCCCTATATCCTCACCTGCCTCTATCAAGGCGTGGTAGACGGCATCAGCGTTCAAGTGTTGGAACTCTGATGAATTCAAGATATCAAGAATCTTGATACGAGGCAGAGTTACTTTTAATCCCGCTCTTCGAAGGTCTTGTCGGTACATACACCACCTCTTTCTGGATAGTGTTCATTAAATGATTAAACCTATTTAAAAATCATAACAGATATCGCGCCGATCCTGAAAAATCTATCTTACTGAGTTGTTGATGTTGTTAGTAGAAATTTGTGGTTTTACCCGTATTTGTAATACCGGTGGGGCAGGGAACGAATTCTTTGTTACGGGATTATAGTAGGTATTGACATAACAATGATAATTGTTATCAATTGCGCTATTAGTGGGTTATGAATTACCAATGCCTGTTCATTTGCTTCAGTATGCCTACTGAGCACTAAGATAACTCGTGAAAACATCAGACACAATTATTGCAGGCAAATATTTTTGCCATTGACGTCACCCGTATGGATGCCGCACACGCTATAAATTCATCTCAAACGCTGCTCTCACCGATCTGGTAGGCCTTTTTTAGGCGGTTCAAAAGTACTTCTGCGGCCTCTGGATCCAGCTTGGCTGGGGCATCGTCTTCACCATTGTCATGAGCCGTGATCAGGATCTGCTCGTCCTGGGCACGGAGGTGAACCTGGTAGAGTTCATTGACCTCAAGTCCTTTGCCCCTGCTGAAAATGCGATTGAAAAATCCTTTTGTCTTTTCGCCTTCGACGGCGGTGTAGGTAATGTAATAGATGCCTTTTGACTGATCCTGTTGCTCCACAAACAGACCTGCTCGGTCCAGTGCGACTCCGGTTCGTCTCCATACCTGCGACAGTTCATCCGCCACCAACAAGACGGGTTCACCATTAACCATTTCTAGGTTCATCGCAATTGGTATAGGGGCTGGTGCAGCCGCGATCTGATGTTTCGCATCGCTCTCGTCAGTACCCAGATAGATCATTAGCCGAGCAAGCATTTCCGCTTCCAATTCGGGGCTCGGGGGTTGCATCTTCCAGCGCACGAATGCCTCGTCATCGGAGATATCGCCGACCTGCTCGGCTCGCCTCTGGGTGAGATAGACATTAGTGATATCCGCTGAGACACGTTCCACCCTGATACGATACTTGTCACGTGACCCGGTATCCGCAAACGCGTTATAGGCGCGACCTAACATCCTTCCAAGAGCCCCCTTGGGCAGGGTCTCCCGCTGTTCGTACCACACCGTTTCCATGATTCCGACTTGGGGGCTATTTTTCTCTAATGCGATGTCCACCTGCTTCCAGAAGGCCTGCAATCGGGGCCACAGGACATCGGTGCTTGCGCCGACCTCTAACCAACGAACATTGCCTTCTCGCCGCACCTTGATGTCTTCGACTTCAGGTAAGACTTTAATCTCCCCCGTGTCGGGACGGGTGGTTTCAGGCCCCTGGGCCTGGCGTCTAGATGTTTCTACGGCGCTGACCGTACCCGAATCGCCTCCTGGAATAGACATGCGTGTATTCCAGTCCGGTTTGGTCAGGTCGGGGGGTACCTCTAGCGGGGGGAGGCTAGCGCTTTTGGTATAGTCATTATCCGACCCACCAAAATTAGAACAACCCAACGGTATGCTTGCCAGACAAAGCATGCCCAGCGATAAGGTGAAATTTAAGAGCTTATGCGTCATCGTCAAAATTAGGATCTAGGTTCTATGATAAGATCCCGGCTTGGCGCATTGAGTTTCTCAGCTGAGCGTGATACTGCCCTGAGAATGGTGTCAACGGCAGCCGAATACCGGGAGGAATCTTGCCCATTTCAGATACCGCCCATTTTACCGGAATCGGGTTGGATTCCAGAAACAGGTCCCGATGCAAGCCCTCTAAACGCTGATTGATCTGCTCGGCCCCTTGCCGGTCACCCCGCAGCGCTGCTGCACACATCTCATGCATCAAGCTTGGGGCTACATTGGCCGTTACCGATATGACTCCCTTGCCACCCTGCAATATTATCTCCATGGCCAACGCATCGTCACCGCTGTAGACGTCCAGAGATGACCCGCAGCGTTCGACGATCTCCCGGACCCTGGCCACATCGCCCGTGGCCTCCTTGATTCCTACAACATTGGTCAGGCCCGAAAGTCTTTCGACGGTGTCGGGCAACATATCGCAGGCCGTGCGGCTCGGTACGTTATATAAGATCTGTGGCAACGGCACCGCCTCGGCAATTGCCTGGTAATGTCGATACAGCCCTTCTTGAGTTGGTTTGTTATAATAGGGTGTGACTAACAGGCAGGCATCGGCCCCGGCCGTGAGGGCGCATTGGGTCAATTCGATCGCCTCACGCGTGGAATTGGCACCTGTACCCGCAATCACTGGAATGCGTCCTGCCACCTGATCGACTACCCGGCGGATCACCTCGCAGTGTTCGCCGTAGTCCAAGGTGGCGGATTCACCCGTGGTACCTACAGGCACGATCGCGTCCGTACCACTGCTAATGTGAAATTCGATCAGTTCTGAAAGTGCCCCGTTATCGATAGCCCCGTCAATTGACATAGGGGTTACCAGGGCTACCATGCTACCGCGAAACATAGTCTTCTCCCGACAAAAAAATCAGGCGTCATAGTACTGTTGCAGCACAGTCTTGACAAGCGAACCTGGCAGAGTTTAGTGATAATGGTTTTCACCGATGGCACCAGACCAGAGGATTTCGCCAGCTGTCTGGATCCTTATTAGTTTGCTCAAATCGATTTTACTGCTACTCTAGTGCTCTATCGATGTAAGTGTGCGAGTTCAGCGTCCCTGTGGTGTCCCGCCGCGGCGTTGCAGTGCTCGACAAGGTGATAGACATTGCCTTCGCACTGCGCCTTGCTGCGAAACACC
>JBDLIZ010000118.1:0-11700 GCA_039714615.1 Pseudomonadota bacterium
TTCCATCATGGCTATCCGTCTACATGATTTCCCCCCTCACCAGGCTTTGCCTGGCGCAATAACCCATTGATTATTGAGTGTGGGATCAGGAGGTCTGACCTTAGTGATCTGATCGATACCCTGCCCTTCGCCAGTTTTCCAGGCCCGCCACTGAGATCCGTAGATCGGCCCAAGATCGCCGTTTTGGTCCGCCCATTCGTCCCAGATCGTAACCCCATTGTCACGTAAATAGCCCACTTTGGTATCCCCTTTGAGAAACCAGAGCAGTTCGTAGATGATGGAGCGCAGATGCAGTTTTTTGGTGGTCACTACCGGAAAACCGTCATCGAGATTATAACGTGTTTGATAACCTAACAGGGTCAATGTACCTGTCCCGGTACGGTCCTGCTTGCGTACCCCCTGCTCAAGTACATGTCGCATCAATTTGCAGTATTTAAGTAGTTCAGTCTCTTGCAACTGTTTTGAATAAGACAACTTGATTACGGTGAAAAGTAGGCAATTGGCAATCACAAACCAATCACACTGACACAAAGTAAACGAATATTTATTTATTATTCAATATGTTAATGGCTGGATTGCAGGAGATGATCATGTGGAATGTTAAATGCACCTAATACTTCGAAATGACTTGTGCTGCTGGGAGCAGCAGGAGAATACCCAGCCTTTCGGTAATTCAATTCGCCTGAGCACATAAATCGTCATGGGATGCAGTGTCTAAAACGAAATTGTGAGAATTCGTGTCTAGCGGGCATCTGCGTCGATTTAATCGAGCGATCCATCAGCAGTACGCTGAACAGGAGAAAATGATGCATATCTACCGATGTGTTAGCAACACGTATTTAAGTATAGGTCTCAAACCTGGGTATCGCAGGGAGCTAAAACCGGCCCGAAATCCATTGCCATCCCATCCTGCTAGTGATGATTATGCGGCGGTGCGCTCATGGCCCATCTTGATGGTGATGAGTTTCCTGACGCTGGTTTGCGCCACCCAACCCATTGCTGCTCAGCTGACCTTCCAACAACCCGGTATTCACGAAGGTATCATCGTCTTACCAAAAAAGCCCAGCACCCCCCGCGGACTCATCCATATCGAGGCCGAGGATTTTGCTTTGAACGCCTACCGCATAGAAAACAATCCCATTGCCTCCGGAGGCAAACTGATTAGTCTGCGCAATCCAAATGCGCCTCAAAATTCGCCGTCTAACGGTACGGCCACGACACGGTTTAAAGGACTGTCCGGCACCTATACTGTGGTCATCAACTATTTAGATGAAGAGGACGGTAGCGCACAGTTGGGACTCAAGGTAGGCGGTGTCAACATCGATAGCTGGTCGCTTGACCAGAGCCTGGGCTCAGGCGACCCCTTAACAAAATTGCCGTTCACGGCACGCACTATTGGAAATGTCTCCATAAAGCGAGGCGACGTGGTCACCCTGTCGGGTAGCAGAGACAATAGTGAACATGCGCGGGTGGATTTCGTGCAGTTCATTCATTTAGCGAGTCGCATGCAGGCGGAGAATGCCGTACTACCGCCGGAATCCATCATAAAAACGAAGCGCCCGGGCTTCACCGGCACCGGATATGTAGACACGATTGGCGAAGGATTCATCGAGTGGAGGGTCGGAGTGCCTAAGCCCGCCGATTACACGCTGGAATTCAGGTACACCTATGCACAGGAGGGGGTCCCGGTGAGACCGCTTGATATCCTTGTCAATAACAAGCGGGTAGTCTCACAACTCAAGTTCCCCAATACTATCGTCTCCAGCCGATGGCTGACGGAGAAGGCCATTGTGAAGCTGAAATCCGGTTCGAATACCGTACGTGCAGTCACCACCGGCCATTCCAGTGCGGACATGGACTACCTGTCCGTGACCCCGGTCAAATATATCAACACCAAACAAAAGGTCACGCCCCGACCGGACCCCTACCATCCCGAGCACGGTGATTTTTTCTATCGCTTGAGCTATTACGGTCAGATAGACCCGGATGGCGAACGGAAAACACTAGCTGGATGGAAGGCGGTAAATGGGTTTTCTATCCCCTCTAATCGCATCATCAGCGCGAGCTATATCAACGCATTCGATCTTGGATTCGGGCGAGAGATGCATTGCAGGGAGACCGGTGCAGGAAGACCTGCTTGTTACGTAGATAACTATATCAACCCCAAAGGTGAATCCAAGCTGGTGGCCACGGTAGCCATGGAAACGCGAACAGATGCATCGACTGACCGCCAGTTTACCGCATTCTATGCCTTTGATAGTGAAGGGAAGCGGGTCAATAGTGCGGCGTTGGACGGTGAAGGACCAAAGAACATCCCCGAATCCTGTTACGCCTGCCACATGGGATACACGACCGGCGGACTAGCGAGGAAGGAGCATGGCGGTCAATTCCTGCCTTTTGACCAAAATCTGTTCGAGAACTGGCCTGGCAAGCCAACGGTGAAAAATCAGCGCCAAAATATAAGCACCTTAAATGCGCTGATCTGGAACTGGGGGAAATGGTTCGATGATTCCATACAGACCCTGATCGGCGGTTGGTATGACACCACTTTTACTACCAACTTTGACGAGCACGGAAATCGGACCTTCAATAAAGCCTTCGATAACAACTACATACCCAGCACCTGGTTTACCCAAGGCGCGAACACAATCCGAAAGGGCAGAGAGCGGATTCTTTATGCCGATGTCTACGCAAAATATTGCCGGACCTGCCACATTGCACAGGGAAAATGGGGCGTTTTTTCGAGAGACGAAGATCAGCGCGGAATCGAATGGGAGAAAGCCATCGAATTTGAGAAAGATGCGTACCGCCAGATCTGCGATCCAGGAACCAATCAACCGATCATGCCGCATGCCGAACTCACCTTTGAGCGGTTTAATAACGATAAAACCATAGCTAAGAAGGTTCTCACGATACAACGATTGGCTGCTGCTGGGGGCGGATTCACTGGCGGCGGGTTCACTGGGAACAAGATCACCGCCAAGAAATATTTGTGCTCTCAACCGCCACCAGTCGAACCACCAGAGGAAGAGGAAGAGGAGCCAGCGGGCGATAAGACCGCAGGCGGTAAAATATTCAACGACGCTAAAATACTCGGCAAGGATAATGATATTCGTTGTGCGAACTGCCACAACACTACAAGCAATACGGGCACAGACCTCAGCTGTGACGGGGCGCTTGTTGAACGGGATCTGGGAAACGTAAGAGCTGCGATGAATTCCCTACGAGAGCTAACAGAACAAGAGGTTGAGGATTTGCGTGCATACCTCAACTCTCCCCCCGTGTGTCCGTAGAGGCTTTGAGGGGTTCACCAAGGATGGTGGCCCTCTTTTGAACGGCCCTTACTCCATATTCGCATACCCATCCGCACCCTTCCTTAGTTCCCGTTTCCCATTCATGCCTTGTGGTTAAGAGACAGCGGCCACTCGCTGAGTTATGTTTGCAGGATTGTATCTACATCAACTCCCGAGAAAGCCCCGCCATGACCAATCGTAAAAACCGCCTCGCCGACCAGACCAGCCCCTACCTGCAACAGCATGCCGACAACCCGGTGGACTGGTACCCCTGGGGTGAGCAGGCCCTGCACTAGGCCCGCGAAGAGGACATGCCCATTCTGCTGTCTATCGGCTATTCGGCCTGTCACTGGTGTCATGTCATGGCCCACGAGTCGTTCGAGGACGCAGAAACCGCCAAGCTCATGAATGCACTCTATGTCAACATCAAGATCGATCGTGAAGAACGTCCCGATCTCGACAAGATCTATCAGACCGCCCACAGCCTGCTTACCCAGCGCGCCGGTGGCTGGCCATTGACCATGATTCTCACCCCCGGTGATCAGATCCCCTTTTTCGCAGGCACCTATTTTCCTGAAACTCCGCGTCACGGCCTGCCGGGATTTACCGAACTCCTGAGGCATGTTGAAGGCCAGTATCGGCAACACCGCAGCGAGATCGCAGACCAAAACGACGCCATGCGCAAGGCATTGAACAAGGTCTATGGCCCTCAAGGTATCTCTGCCCCACTGGAATCTGGTGCCGGCATCAGGGCCCGTGGCGAACTCGAACAGGCCTTTGATTCGCAACACGGCGGTTTCGGTTCGGCCCCCAAGTTTCCTCACCCCACCAACCTGGAGTTTTTGCTACATCACTGGGCCGTCAGCGCCCAGCAAGGAAACCCCGATCAACGCGCCCTGCACATGGCGGCCCTAACCCTGAAAAAAATGGCCCTAGGGGGAATTTATGATCATTTGGGTGGCGGATTTTGCCGCTATTGCGTGGATGATAGCTGGACGATCCCGCATTTCGAGAAGATGCTCTATGACAATGGCCCCCTGCTTACCCTGTATAGCCAGGCGGCCGTTGCCACCGCCAGCCCTTTATTTGAACGCACTGCCCTAGAAACCGCCAACTGGGTGATGCGCGAAATGCAATCGCCTGAGGGCGGTTATTATTCGTCGCTGGATGCGGATTCAGAAGGTGAGGAAGGTAAATATTACGCCTGGGAGACCGACGAGATACAAAGCGCACTTGCAGACCAGAACCACAAGCTATTCGCGCGCCGCTTCGGACTAGACCGACCCCCTAACTTTGAAGGGAAGTGGCATCTTCGTGCCCATGTAGAATTGACTACCTTGGCCACTGAGTTCGGACAGACACCCGCCGAGCTGATGCACAGTCTCGACCGCTCTCGCCAGACCTTGTTTCAACAGCGAGAAAACCGGATACGACCCGGGCGCGATGAAAAGATACTCACCAGCTGGAACGCCCTGATGATCAAGGCCATGGCCAGTGCCGGACGCCTTTTGGACAAACCCCAGTTCATCGAATCTGCTGAGCGGGCCTTAGACTTCATCCAGCGTCAGCTGTGGAAAGAAAACCGATTACTGGCAACCTACAAAGACGGTCGGGCCCATCTCAACGCCTATCTGGATGATTACGGTTTTCTGATCGATGGCATCCTGGAACTGCTGCAGGCTCGCTGGCGGGAGGCGGACCTGAGCTTTGCCCGCGCCTTGACCGAGGTGCTGCTGGAACAGTTCGAAGACCGTGAACACGGCGGTTTCTACTTCACCTCCCGCGACCATGAACAACTCATCCAGCGTGTAAAAACCTTCCCCGACGAAGCTACACCCTCGGGTAATGGCATCGCCGCCTCGGCATTGGCCCGCCTGGGTCATCTACTGGGTGAACCCCGTTATCTTGAGGCGGTGGAACGCACCCTCAAGGCAGCGGCGAATTCCATCAACAACACCCCCAGCGCCCACGCATCGCTGCTGCTTGCCTTGGAGCATCACCTCAGGCCTCAGCAAGTAGTGATACTACGCGGCCAGGGCGAGACCCTGACCGACTGGCACCGGCGCTGCACTAAGGATCATGCCCCGCAGCGTTTCACCCTCGCCATCCCCAACGAGGCACAAAACCTGCCAGAGGCCTTGGCGGCCAAGACGCCGCACGGTGAAATCGTGGCCTACATCTGTGAAGGGATGACCTGCTCGGCACCGATCACCCAGTGGCAGGAGTTGCAAAAGGCATTGACAAAGACGACGGTGAAATTCGCACTGGAGGATTGATAGAGCACTAGGAGCCCGGCAGATTAAGGACTGATCTACTGCGGAATAGCTGGATTTGGACAGACTTGCCGATTCCTTTCGTTAACGGGCAGAGTCAACGATTCTAGACAAAGGGGTGTGGTCGTTGCTGTAAATGTGGACGGAGTAATGCTGGAGATCAAAGATGAAACGGCACGAACCCCATTGACACGCATCCATCAGGTGCATGTGAGATTGGGATAAGAGAGCCAAGGGTACCCAGACACCGCATGATGCAGAATCTGGGTACTGAGCCATTAGGCCAAAGCAGTCCTCCACGGCAGTTTAGCCTGAGCAAACACCTGCCAGCGTTTCTCCAATGTCTTTATTTGCCTAATGGCCTGTTTGGAACGCCGCCCCTCTAAGTTGACGGCAAAACGCTTGACTTGAGAACTACCATGGCCCTTCAACAGTTGTTTTTGCAGTCCGGTGAAGACCGCAGTATCGTGCAGGGTTCCCAATAGATCCTGCAAGCCCTTCAAATGTCGCGTAAATTTAGCCATTGACCGTCCATAAAGAGGGTCAAAAAACTCGGTGGCATAACGCAGCTTTTTACAATCGATGCGCAACTGATGTAAGGCCTCGCTGTCCAGGATACGGATGTCTTGCCCATCCTTTAGTACCCGGCTACGGTGCTGCTCAAGGACCTCAGCGGCGAATGTCTTAATATCGTGCTTAAGCAATTTCCTTTCTTTCTGGGTTAGCTTGTCCCGCCAACCCTTGGAATCAAGCCATAGATCGAGGTCTTTTTTGAGCGCCCCAAATCGCTTGCCTTTAATAAACTCTTTTACCCCGTCATGGGTCTGTTTTCGATCCTGCAAAGCAACCTTCAGCATCTTTTTCTCGCCCCGACGCCATTTGGCACCATTTTGTGGGAAATTCTCGTCGATATATACATCGATATCGCGAGCATGGTCCAACTCGTGTGCTGCCCAGCGCATCTCACTGGACAGTGGTTTCGTCTGCTTACGAGGCATAGCTGAGCGAAACACAGTGAGTGCAGAACGCATGCGGCGTAAACCAACCCGCATCTGATGTACGCCCTCAATATCATTGCCTTTAAAGGCAATGGGTTCCCAACATTTTACTAGGTCTATATCCGCACGAAGAATATGGCCGAAGGCTTCCTCCACGCTTTGTTTTTTGTTTACAGCTGATATCTTGGTCATTTTTTAGCCCCTCCAGGTAGATTGCGATCTGTTGGTAGATAACTTCGCTCTCTCCATAGAATCGTCACTGAATCTGCTCACCCCCTGACCAACTTGATGTGATAGATCATATTTTATCCTTGTAAAGAGGCTTCTCCAGAAAAACTGTGGAAAAAAAAGAAACCCCCGCGTAGCGGCTTGGGCCTTGACAGGTGCAGATCAGGGTATCCACAGATTTCCGTGAAGAGCACGTAATAGAAAGTGTAGTTTAGTTTTGCTGAACTGTCAGCGTCAGGCAGAACTACAAACCCTATTCTATAAGCTGAATCGACTCTGGCGTATCAATGTCTACAATCACCCCTTGTTCGGTGGTCTCGATTAATACAAGTGAATCACTGTTTGCTTGTATGATACTGTGCGCACCCTGGTCGGTATGTAATTGCATCAACGCCTGGGCATACCGGGCTGAAAATCCGACCGGGTGTCCGCGTAATTTTTTATAGACCGGGGCGATGATGTCGGAGCCCTGCTCCAGGCCTGTGACTACCGCTTGAATCACGGTTTCCGGGATATAGGGCATATCGGCCAGGGCAATGACCCAGCCCTGTGCATCGGGGTTGTTGGCTACACCGCAGGCGATACTGCTGCCCATGCCTACGCTGGCGAGCGGATTTTCGATGACTTGTACGCCTTCTTGGGTCAATAGTTTTGCGACTTCGTTGTTTATATCGTCGATAACAGCAATGGTAGTGGTCAGTACGGTATTTAGGTGACGAGCTGATGCGAGCACCATGGGTGTGCCGTCGGTTAACCGATGCAGCAGTTTATTGCTACCAAAACGGGTGCTTTGCCCGGCTGCAAGCAGGATGCCGACAATGGCTGAACTCATGCAGCGTTGCTGGCGTGTTGTGAGTTTGCCTGATGTCGCACTGCGGTAATTTCAGCCATGATAGACACGGCGATTTCCGGGGGTGAGTGACTGCCGATGGGTAAGCCGACGGGCGCGTGCAGATGTTGCAGTTGTGGTGCGCTTACACCCAGGGTTTGCAGGCGTTCACGGCGTTTGGTGCAGTTGCGTTTTGATCCGATGGCACCGACGTAGAAGGCCGGTGAAACAAGGGCATCGAGCAAGGCCATGTCGTCGAGTTTGGGATCATGGGTAAGTGCAACGACTGCGCTACGTTTATGATTGGCATAGGTCCGAACGGCGTCGTCCGGCATGCTGTTCACGATTTCGCAACCGTCAAAGGCGGATTTATCACTATCGCATTCGCGCGGATCACAAATGATGACGCGGTAATTCATCATTACCGCAATTTGTGCGACGTATTCGGACAAATGACCGGCACCAATCAAGAGTATCAGCCAGCGTGGCCCAAAGGTTTTCTTGAGATAGGCATCCGAATAGTAAAAGTCATCGTCGACCGAGGCCGGGTGCAGGCTGACTTCACCGGTAATCAAACAAACACGCCGCGCCACCAGTCCCTTGGCTTTGATTTTATCTATCAAGGTTTGTAATGGAGTGGCGCTGTCAAGTTGCTCGATCAGCAGTTCCAGCCGCCCGCCGCAGGGCAAACCCAGGCGGGTGGCTTCTGTGCGGTTGATGCCATAATCGATGAGTGTGGGAAATGTATCGCCGAGTTGATGCGCCCGGTAACGCGCCAGCAGGTCTTCCTCGACACAACCGCCAGACACCGAACCGCTGAGTCGACCGTCTTCACGCATCAGCATCAGCGAGCCTACCGGTCGCGGTGAGGAGCCCCAGGTTCTGGCTACGGTTACCAGTACCGGGCAGTGGCCCTGCTCCAGCCAGCGGATGGCGGTTTGCAGTATTTCCCGATCAGTGCTGTAGCGCGGCATACGTAGTGCAGTGGCTCAGAAGCTGTTTTAAAACCTCTCAGGCCGACAGCCTCAACGGCAAGCGGTCAAAGTGCTGGCCGGTCGCCGCAGTCAGTGCGTTGGCGACCGCGGGTGCGATAACCGGCGTTGCCGGTTCACCCACACCGGTCGGTGGTTGTGCAGATTTGACTATGTGTACTTCGACCTTTGGCATCTGGTTCATGCGCAACACGGTGTAGTCATGAAAATTAGATTGCACCACGCGGCCTTTGTTGAAAATCAGTTCGCTGCTCAAAGTAGCCGACAGTCCGAACCCCATACCGCCTTCCATTTGTGCTACGACAATGTCCGGGTTGATCGCGATACCACAGTCAACCGCGATCACCACGCGGTCCACAGAAAAGCTCTTATCGGCGTGCACGCTGACTTCCGCGACCTGCGCCACAAAGGTATTAAAGGATTCGTGGACAGCGATGCCGCGTCCGCGCCCCGCTGCCATGGCTTGGCCCCAGCCTGCTTTTTCAGCCACCAGTTCCAACACGCCGAGGTGACGGGGATGGCCTTTTAACAAGGCACGCCGGA
Organism: Pseudomonadota bacterium; assembly: GCA_039714615.1. Classification (GTDB taxonomy): domain Bacteria; phylum Pseudomonadota; class Gammaproteobacteria; order JAAEPA01; family JAAEPA01; genus JAAEPA01. The sequence continues at coordinate 9,157 of JBDLIZ010000118.1, forward strand.
ACTCGAGCGGATCCCTGTTCGCTGCCAGCGCCAGTTGATCGATGAAGGTTTCGACGGCAAACGCCGTGTGGGTGGAACCGACTGAGCGCCACCACTGCACGGGCACTGGAAGTGTAGTGGTATGCAGGTCAACCGTGATATTGGGAATCGTATAGGGCATATTGGAGGCGCCTTCGACCGAGGTGGCGTCGACGCCATCCTTGACCATCCCTTCTTCAAACGCAGTGCCGGCGATGATGGATTGGCCGACGATGCGGTGTTGCCACGCAAGCGGATTACCGTCTGCGTCCAGTCCCGCTTCGAGTTTGTGAACATACAACGGACGGTAATAGCCGGCGCGCATGTCGTCTTCGCGTGTCCAGACCAGTTTGACCGGTGCTTTGCCGTTGATAGCCTTGACGATGGTCGCGGTTTCCACCAGGTAATCCGACTGCGGATTGGCGCGGCGGCCGAACGAGCCACCGGCATAGAGCATGTTGATTTTCACTTGTTCCGGTGCAATGCCGAACACCCTGGCCACCGCGGCCTGGTCCCCTGTCTGGAATTGTTCGCCGTTCCAGATTTCCACGCCGTCTTGGTGGCGCTGCATGACACAGTTCATCGGTTCGAGCGCGGCATGCGCCAGGAAAGGAAATTCCATGGTCGCCTGCCATGTATTACTGGCCGACTGCAAGACACTTTGTGCATCACCGTCGTTGCGCGCCACACTGCTCGGTTTATCAGCCAGCGCGTTGTATTGCGCCAACAGTTCATCGGAGCCGAGTTCGAAGGCATTGCTTTCATCCCATTCGATTTGCAAGGCATCGCGGCCTTTCTTTGCACTCCAGAAATCCTTACCGAGCACCGCCACACCATTGGGAATTTCAACCACTGCATCGACACCGGCAATGGTTTTGGCTTTGCTGGCATCAAAGGATTTTACTTTTGCGCCAAAGCGCGGGGGATGCGCGACCAGCGCAGTCAGCATACTGGGTAGTTTTACGTCCTGGGTAAACATCGCGGTGCCATTGGTTTTTGCCTTGCTGTCCTTGCGCGGCAGCCGGGTGCCGATGAGCCGGAATTCATTGGGCTCTTTCAAAAACACATCTTCCGGTACGGCTTGCTGTGCAGCGAGTTCAGACAGCTCACCAAAACTGGCCTGGTGACCCCCGGCGGCGTGGCGTAACATACCGTCCTGCACGGTGATATCATTGGCTTCAACATTCCATTTTTTTGCCGCTGCAGAAATTAGCATTTCGCGCGCGGCGGCACCGGCCTTGCGCATTTGTTCATAGGAATTGGCGATGGCCGTACTGCCTCCCGTGCCTTGCACCTTGCCCCAAAACAGATTGTTATAGGTATTGGCATCGGCCGGTGCGCCTTCGACGTCGATTTGCGACCAGGCGGCGTCGAGTTCTTCGGCCACCAGGGTGGCCAAACCCGTGTAAGTGCCCTGCCCCATTTCCAAATGCTTGATAATGACTGTAACCCGATTGTCTGAACCGATGCGCACGAAGGCGTTGGGTTCGAAACTCGTTGGCGCAATCACCACACCACCGGCCTTGCCCGGTCCGGCTTGCGACTGGACCGGTTCTTCCCGGTTGCAAGCGGGCAACAGCATGCCCAATGTCAAACCAGCACCGGCGCCCGCAGTCATCACCAGAAACTGGCGGCGGCTTAGACTTACTTTGCCTTCCTGTTTCATGATCATCTCCTCCCTACAACAATGCCTTGGACGCCTGCTTGATGGCAGCGCGTATGCGGACGTAGGTGTTGCAACGACAGATATTGCCCGTCATGGCATCGTTGATATCCTGGTCAGTGGGCTGCGGTTTACGACTCAATAAATCGACCGCCGACATGATCTGGCCCGACTGACAGTAGCCGCACTGCACAACGTCGAGTTCTTCCCAGGCGGCCTGTACTGCTTTTGCCACAGCGGAATCCAGTCCTTCAATGCTAGTAACCAATTTTCCTTCAGCTGCGGAGACCGGCGTGACACAGGAACGAATGGCTTTGCCATCGAGATGGACGGTGCAAGCACCGCACTGCGCCATGCCGCATCCATACTTGGTACCGGTCAGACCGATGCTGTCACGGAGGGCCCATAATAGGGGGGTGTCGGGGTCAATATTGAGCTGCTGCGGGGAACCGTTGATGGTGAACTGGATCATACCGGGCGTCCTCTAACGCTGTGTCAGCTTTCAAGTCTAGCACGGTTTTGGCGGATATCTTGTTCTATAAGGAATGCGAACGAAATAACTTCCCTAACTGGCGCCGCATGATCGTTTGTATTCAAGGCGTGACAACAGGCGCATAGCCCCAGCTATGTCACTGTTGTCACAACGCCGAATACGAGCGATAAGGCAAGTCAGATAGGGAAGTGTGTCGGTAGCATTCCTTATGTCCTCCTATCGCAGAACATCATGCACAGCCGTCTCGATTTGTGGTAGCTGGGGTTAGTGTTCTATCAATGTAAGTGTGCGAGTTCAGTTAGCTTGTCAACGTTCACGGCAAGGCGCGCCTCGCAGGCAATGGCCATTCCCTTGTCAAGAGGCGCAACGC
>JBDLIZ010000119.1:0-11683 GCA_039714615.1 Pseudomonadota bacterium
CTCGACAAGGTGATAGACATTGCCTTCGCACTGCGCCTTGCTGCGAAACACCACAGGGACGCTGAATCCGTAATTATTACATTGATAGAGCACTAGTCCTCCAACGATACAATATTACTGCCCTATATACCCATCCGCCATGGGTATAAGCCTTCTCATTCCTGACCCGCAGCTGCGTTATTTGCCAAATTACGCAGTTCGCGCACTGCCACCAGTAGCATCGCCATATCGACCTTGGTGGCGGCTCTGAGTTCGGTAATGACATCCAGGTATCGCGCGATCTTATACTGATTTTCCTCCAGCCAGGTTTTAATGCGTTTTTCGGCCTTGGTGGTTTTAGATTTTTGAGATAGGATCTGGGCGGTTAGGGCACGGTGGGCTCGGCTAAGGTCATCTCGTAATAGTCCTCGCATGCTGCGGTGCCAGTGATTCTGTCTGGGCAATTGCTCAATGTGGTCATGCAGCCAGTGCAGATCCAGGACCAGATCGATTTCGTAGTGGTTTTGCGCAACCTGGGCGATGTCCATGTTGATTTGGTGGGCCACCTCGCCAATGTCCAGCACCGAGAGCAGAGGGTCGAGTTCCGCGATGCGGCGGGCCAGATCGGGTGGGACTAAGACCCTTTTGAGATTATCTATACGGGTTTCCAGTTTGATTTTGGTCTCACCTCGGAGCAGCTCATGCAAGTGTCCGCTGATGGCCTGGATCTTATCATCGAACTGTTCAATGGTGGTGGCGATGTCCAATGGTTTGGGCCGGTTTCGTAACAGCCAGCGGGTGGCGCGGTCCAGTCGACGCCGGGTTTCAGCAATCATTTCCACCTGGATTTGGGTCGCCGTTTTATTATCCAGCGCCTCGATCGCATCCGAGAGGGACTTCACCTTGAAGATCTCTCGGGCTATTGTGTAGGCGCGAGCGATATCGGCCGCTTCGGACCCGAGGTCCTCTTGAATGCGGGCACAATAGGTGCACCCCATGCGGTTGACGATGCTATTGGTGTTATGGGTGGCCGTGATCTCGCGGTATAGAGAATGGTCCACTAACTGGGTGGCAAAGCGTTCCTGCAGGGAGGTGGGGAAATAGCGTTGCACCTCACCGGCAAGATAGGCATCTTGGTGAATATCCGAGGCCAGTAGCTCCTCATACAGCCTGATCTTGCTGTAGGCCAGTAACACGGCGATCTCGGGTCGGGTTAGGCCGGTACTGGCGGTTTCCCTGTCGGCGAGTTCTTCATCGCTGGGCAGGGCCTCGAGTTCACGTTCCAGACGGTCCTCTTTTTCCAGCAAGGACATGAGTCGGATATGATCGCTCAGTAGATAACCACTCTGACTGGCGGCCACGCTGATGGCTTGGGTTTGTAGATAATTGTCGCGCAATACCAGCTCCGCCACCTCGTTGGTCATCTTTGCCAGCAAGCGGTTGCGTTGCTTCATTGTCATGTCGCCATTGGCGACTATTCGGTTGAGCAGTATCTTGATATTGACTTCGTGGTCGGAACAATCCACCCCGCCCGAGTTGTCTATGGCGTCGGTGAACAGTAGGCCGTCGCGACCGGCAAACTCAACACGCGCCCGCTGAGTCAAGCCGAGATTACCACCTTCACCGATGACCCGGCATCTGAGATCACGGGCATCGATTCGAACATTATCGTTAGTCCGATCACCGGCATCGATATGGGTTTCGCTGGAGGCTTTGACATAGGTGCCGATACCTCCGTTCCAAAGCAGGTCTACCGGGGCGCACAAAATGGCTTGAATGAGTGCGTTGGGGGTGAGTCGTCTCGCCTTGATGCCCAGGGCCTTCCGTGCCTCTGGACTCAGGGGCACGGATTTGATGTTGCGCGAATAGATACCTGCGCCTTTTGACAGTTTTTCCGGGCTGTAATCACTCCATGAAGACCTCGGTAGCTTGAACAGGCGCTCGCGTTCGCGGTAGGCGCTGGCGGGGTCGGGCGAGGGATCCAAAAAGATGTGCTGATGGTTAAAGGCCGCGACCAACCGAATATGTTCGGACCGCAGCATCCCGTTGCCGAATACATCGCCTGACATGTCACCGATGCCCACCGTGGTGAACGGGGTGTTTTGCACATCGATGCCCAGTTCCCGGAAATGTCGCTTGACCGACTCCCAGGCTCCACGTGCCGTGATGCCCATTTTTTTGTGGTCATAGCCGTTGGTTCCTCCGGAGGCAAAGGCGTCTCCCAGCCAGAATTCGTACTCCGTGGCAACCTCGTTGGCGATGTCGGAGAAGCTGGCGGTACCCTTATCGGCCGCAACGACCAAATAAGGGTCGTTGCCATCGTGGCGAACGACATGCCTTGGTGGCAGTATCTTGGTGTCTTTGATGTTATCCGTAATATCCAGCAATCCCCGGATAAATATCCGGTAACAGTGGATGACTTCCTGTTGAATGTCGTCACGTTCAGCGCCGACAGGTAACTGCTTGGTCACGAATCCACCCTTGGCCCCCACCGGTACGATGACCGCGTTTTTGGTCATCTGTGCCTTCATCAGGCCCAGGATCTCGGTGCGGAAATCCTCACGGCGGTCTGACCAGCGCAGTCCTCCGCGGGCGACCTTGCCACCACGCAGATGGATCCCCTCCACTCGGGTTGAATAGACGAAAATCTCATAGCGGGGACGCGGCAGGGGCAACTCAGGTAACTGGCCGGGATCGAGTTTGAACGACAGATAATCCTTGCTCGACTGATCCTTAGCCGGTTGATAATAATTGGTACGCAGCATCGCCATGATGGTGGCCAGATAGAGGCGCAGGATGCGGTCCTCATCCAGGCTGTCGATACCGTCGATAGCCTGTTTTAGCTTTTCTTGCAGACGCTGGGTTAGGGCCTGCCGGTCACTCTTGAGCTGCGGATCGAGGCGCGCCTCGAACAGTTTGACCAGCATGCGGGCGATGGCCGGATTTTCGGCCAAGGTTTGTTCCATATAGGTCTGGCTGAAGGGGACCCGAGTCTGCAACAGGTATTTACAAATGGCGCGCAGTACCACCACCTCCCGCCAAGGGGCCCTTGCCGCAAGCACCAGACGGTTGAAACCGTCGTTTTCGATCGCTCCCCGGCAGACCTTGGCGAAGGCATCCTGAAAGAGCTCCTTGACCCGCAGCACCTCACCCCGTATATCGTAAGCGGCGGTCATCTCAAAGTTGATAATCCAGAACGAGATGCCTTGCTGGGGTTCGATCACATAGGGCCGGGCGGCCAGCACTCGCAATCCCATTTTTTCCAGCATTGGCAGGATATCGGATAGTGCCACGGGTCGGTGGCGGCCGAACACCTTGAAACGCAGCAGTTCACCGGGGGCCTCCGGAGGGCGGTACAGGTGCATGGACAGGGACACTTCGTCGTGCAGAGATTCCAGATGAATGATGTCCTGGGCGGCAGTACGGGCCGAATAATCATCCCGGTAGGCCGCTGGGAAGGCCTCGATATAGTGCTGAACAAGCCGATTGCCCTTTCCCTCGCCGAACTGCTCACGCAGTTCGTTGTGTAGCTTATCCTCCCAAGACAGCAGGGCCTCCATCATCCGGGTCTCGATGTCGGCAATGTCATAATCGGGTAGGGTCCCGGGGGTGGTGTGGATGATGAAGTTCACCCTTGCCAGCACCGACTCGCTGAACTGGACATTGAATTCAGCTTTTCGGCCGTTGAAGGCCTCCATGAGGATGTTCTGCATGCGCAGTCGCAACTCGGTGGTATAGCGCTCACGTGGGGTGAATACCACTACGCTCATAAAGCGCTCATAGGTATCACGGCGCACGAAGATCTTCAAACGCTGATGGTCCTGCAGGTGTAGGATGCCCATGGCGATGTCGAACAGTTCATCATCGCTGGCCTGAAACAATTCATCGCGGGGCAGGTTATCCAGAATGTGTTGAAGCGCCTTGCCCGCATGGCCGGTGGGCAAAAAGGCCGCACGTTTGAGTACTGTGGCAACCTTGCGCCTCAACACCGGAATGTCGCAGGGGCGGGTGTCATAGGCCATTGAAGAATAGAGACCATGAAATCGCCACTCCCCGATGACTTGCCCCTGGTCATCGAAGCGCTTGATCCCGAGATAATCCAGATACGCCGGTCGGTGTACCTGGGAGAGCGTCGTGGATTTGGTGAGAATCAGTAGCTGTGCCGAGCGTGCCATGCCCCTAAGGTGCTCGGGGATGTGGCTGATATGGTCGGCGGTGCTGGTACGGAATATGCCTAGGCCCGAATTGGGGATCAGACGCAGCGTATCCTGGTCGTCCTTTGCCAGCAGATCGAAGGCTCGGAAACCGATAAATGTGAAATTATGCCGCTGTACCCAGCGCAAGAAATCCAGACCTTCCGCAAGTTCTTCCGCTGGCACGGGTAGCTTTTTGTTCTCGATCTCGGAGACGATGTCTCGAAGCCGCGTGTGCATGGGTTCCCAGTCCTCCACCACCACCTGCACCTGGGCGAGCACCTCTTGCAGGTCGGCCTCGAGATCGGCCAGTGTATGGGGACTTTGCTGGCTGATTTCGTAGTGAAGCACGGCCTCATTGCTGACCTCACCACTTTTCACATAAGCCTTACGGGAGTTACGTCTGTCGTAACACGGCGCCAAGGCCTCATTGCTGACATCACCTCTTTTCGCTCCCGGCTCTAACACGTCCTGAAGCTGGCCTTTGCGGTTGCGCTTGAAGTGCATGACAGGATGAATAATCAGGTGTACGGTGATTCCACGGCGCATCATTAAAATGTTGACGGAATTCACCAAAAATGACATGTCGTCACAGACGACCTCCATAACGGTGTGAGCTGAGCGCCAGCCGTGTTCCTCGAATGTCGGGTTATAGATTCGGATCAAGGATTGTCCGGGATTGCGTTGGCGGGCAAGGCCCCAATGGGCTAAAACGGCACCATAAAGATCCTCTATGGGCGAGTCAGCGAGATCTTCGGGGGCGACTCGGGCATAATAATGTCGTGCAAAGCGTGCTGCAGGTTTTGCCAAGGGGCTGGAGAGATGGGCATGCAGCAAATCCACGATATTGGCAATGGTGTCAGCCTTTCTCTTTTCTGCTACGGTTTTCATAGGATTGGAATTTAACAACGTGAGGATGTGCAAAAAAACGCTTTTTGGACGTGAGCGCGGTAACAACTATTTCCGCGTGGGCAGAGGGCTGATAAAGTAATCGATACGGAATTTTTGCCCCCCTCTTTCGACTCATTGGTAATGGTAAAGATAAAACCTGCATTCTGATCGGTCCCCCCCTGATTAGGGCAACTGAGGAAAACCCCTTGTGGAATCAACAGACAAGCGAAGGCGCGCGCAATTTATGAATTATCCGGGTTAAAACAGTGCGGTCATGATGGATCCCCTTCGGGCCGGTATTGACCAGCCCGATTTTATAACGATCGCTCTTAGATGTGCCTACTAAAATGGCCGTGTTGGGCGTTGGCCATCAAGGCCCCAAAGTCTTTACCGCTGATGTGGATAAGGTCGGTGTGATCACCGGCTTCAAAGTATATATCTGGATTCATACAAATAGTGTCATCGACGATCACGTCTATCCCATAGGCCTGCCCCACGGGCGGGACGGCGCCGATTTCGCAATCATCGAACAACATGTCTAATTCCTGCTCCGTGGCCAGTCCAAGGTTACGATTGAGTTGTTTGTGCAGTTTGCCTATTTCCACCCTGTGAGTGGATGGAATAACGGCCATGAGATAGCCTTCTTCGTCCTCCAGCAATACCGATTTTGCCAGTTGATCGCCGGGGATGTGGGCGGCCTGGGCGGTTTCGGTGCTACATCGGGTGTATGAATGGGCGAGCACTTGATAATGTACATTTTCCTGTTCGAGATATTCCCGCAGTGTCATCGCGATAGTCATGATAGAATCTCCTCTAACGGTACTAAAAAAATATTGCTACGCTACCCGTTTGTAAAGGGTATGTAATTAACTATAGACGATATTCTGGGATTTGGTGGTGGATTAACATGGGCTGAACTTCCTATCGACTAGATCCCGCAAGTAATCGTGCTTGCAGGATCTGGGTATCAGGCAATCCGGTTCGGGTTCACCAATAATTCTCCGTCGTGATCTGTCCTGGTTCACGACGGCGGTTTTTTTTGAATCCGAGATTTATCAGTACCTCAGAGGTATCCTTCACCATGCCCGGATTACCGCAAAGCATCACATGGGATTGCTCGGGGTTGAAGGACATGTTTGCCTGTTGTTGTAATCTTCCGTCTAGGATGGCGGCGGGTATCCGGCCCTTGAGGGCGAAATCGGTGTCCTCTCGGCTGACGAAGGGAATCATGGCAAACTGATCCGGGTGGGTTTTGCTGAAAGATTCTATCGTATCCCGATAGGTGAGTTCCGCGGTGGTGCGCACGGCATGTACCAGCACAATCTTTTTGAAACGCTCCCAGGGTTCATCCGCTTTCAGGATGGAGAGGAACGGACCCAGCGCCGTCCCAGTTGACAGCATCCACAGATAATCCGCCTGCGGAACCTCGGAGAGGGTAAAGAATCCAGCCCCCTTCGGAGAGACCCATACCTTGTCACCGGCTTTCAAGCCGTATAGTCGGTTCGAAAGCGGACCTTCGGGCACGATGATCGAGTAGAATTCCAGCGGTTTCTCATCGGGGGCGTTGACAAAGGAGTAGGGCCGTCCTACGCGTTCACCACCGATATCCAGTCCCAGTCGGCCGAATTGCCCGGCCTTGAATGGCGGTATATCGGCCTTGATTTTCAGCGAATAGAGCTGATCGTTCCAATGATAATTGTCAACGACCGTACCTTCTGTCCAACGAGCCATAGGGATTCCTCTGTAGGTAATTGATTTCCGCGTAGTGGTTCATACCCATGGCGAATGAGTTTTCCGGTTACTTAGCACGCCGCCTTTGCCATAGTGCAGCGTTGGAACACGAAAGCCATAGTAACAACTATGACTTACCTGTTCCGCCTTGCTCTACGCCAAACTCGACGCACTCTGCATTCCTGAAAACCCATCCGCCATGGGTATAGCCCGCTCACGAATAGGTATAGATAGCTATAGAACGCGAGAAGTCAACCCGATGATTAGTGAGGGGATAACGATTAGACCAAGTATTATATACTCTTCACGAAGCAATACCTCCCGGCCATCCTCAACGGCTGATCCCCGCGGGCTGGTGTTTTTGTGAAAATGTAGGTTTGTTTCCCGTATTGGCGGTAAACTCATCCGCCAAGCTGAACCTTCCCTGTGATATCCAATGGCATTAATCAGATTACGCGACGTGAGTGTGAGTTTTGGCGGGCCTCGTTTGCTCGACAGAGTCAATCTGCAAATCGATAAGGGGGAACGCTTGTGTTTGATGGGCCGCAATGGGGTGGGTAAATCGACCCTGTTAAGACTCATCAGTAAAGAGATAACAGCCGATGAAGGCGTAATTGAACAACGCCAGGATCTGGTAATCTCAAGGCTTGCTCAAGAGGCGCCATCCGACCTGCGGGACACGGTATACCAAATCGTGGCACAAGGCCTGGGCTCACCGGGAGCGTTGCTGAGTCGGCATCATGATCTCAATCGATGGGCCGGTGACGGTGGCGATCCGCGGATGGTGGATGAAATGCAACGGGTACAGCACGATCTGGAGGCCGAAGGCGGATGGCAGCTGTCAAAACGCATCGATGCGGTATTGTCCCGCCTTCAACTGGTGGCCGATGTTGAGTTCGGTACATTGTCCGGCGGCCTCAAACGACGTGTCCTGATTGCCCGTGCCCTGGTCAGCGATCCTGATCTTCTGCTGCTGGATGAACCCACCAATCATTTGGATATCGAGGCCATTACCTGGCTGGAAGAGTTCTTGAGTGGATTTGGCGGGGCATTGTTATTCATTACCCATGACCGAGCGTTTTTGCAGCGACTGGCGACGCGGATAGTGGAAATCGATCGCGGTATATTAAGCAGCTATCCCGGCGACTATGCCTCATACCTTTGCTGCAAGCGGGCCGAACTGGGAGTAGAGGCCACGAAGCAGGCCGATTTCGATAAAAAACTGGCTCGCGAAGAGGTTTGGATTCGCCAGGGTATCAAGGCACGGCGGACCCGTAACGAAGGTCGGGTGCGGGAATTGGAAAGGATGCGAGAGCAGCGTCGAGCGCGACGCGACAGGATGGCACAGGCGAGGATGGACATCAATGCGACGGAACGTTCAGGAAAACTGGTTATTGAAGCTCGCAACCTGGCTTATGACTATCACGGAATTCCTTATATCAGGGATTTTTCGACCACCATTCTGCGTGGCGATAAGATCGGACTCATCGGCCCCAACGGCTGTGGGAAAACCACATTGTTGCAACTGCTGCTGGGGCAGTTCGAGCCCAGGCAAGGTCAGGTACGGCATGGTACTCGGTTACAAATCGCCTATTTCGATCAGCATCGTAGCCAGTTGGATGAATCCAAATCGGTGCAGGACAATGTGGGGCAGGGGCGTGATCAGGTAGTTTTTAATGGCAAATCGCGGCATATCATGGGATATCTGCAGGACTTTCTGTTCTCGCCCGAGCGGGCCCGTACCTCGGTCAGTGTACTCTCCGGGGGGGAGCGTAACCGCCTGTTATTGGCAAGGCTTTTTCTCAAACCTTGCAATGTGCTGGTCATGGACGAACCCACTAATGATCTGGATGCCGAGACCATGGAACTGCTGGAAGAGTTACTGATGAATTATCAGGGTACGCTTATTCTGGTGAGCCATGACCGTGCATTCATCAATAATGTAGTCACCAGTACCCTAGTCTTCGAGGGTGAAGCAAGGATCGGTGAGTATGTGGGCGGATATGATGATTGGTTGCGACAACGACCTACCAATGCGCAGCGCAGCAATGAGAAGAAAACGTCGCATTCCAAGGCCACACCACGCGTTCGAATGCGCAAGATCAGTTATAAAGAACAGCGTGAGTTGCAGATCTTGCCCCAACATATCGAGTCGCTAGAAGACGAGCAACAGACCTTACAGCAGATCATGAGCAAACCGGAGTTTTACCGGCGCGATAAGCAGGAAATTGCGCATACAAGGCTTCGGCTCGAGAGCCTGGAGAAGGCCTTGACGGCGGCGTATGAACGTTGGGAGGAGCTGGAGGCGATTCAGAGTTAATATTGGCCTCTCTACCGATTCTGTAGTTAATCAGGCAGAATGCGTAACGCTCAAAAATTCATCTGAATTGTTTCAAAATCATTACATGTCTGATCGAGCATTTGCCTGCTCGATGGTCGAAATATTATAAATCAGGAATTAAAAATATGGCTAAATATATAGGTATCTTAACGGCAGGAGGAGACAGCCCGGGTTTGAACGCCGCCATCAGAGGGGTGGGTAAGGCGCTGCAGGGCTACTATGGCATGCAGCTGATTGGTTTCCGCCAAGGGTTTCGTGGTCTGATGGAAAATCGTACCATGCGCCTGGACGGTGATGCCCTGTCCGGGATCTTGACTATCGGAGGCACTATTCTAGGCACCAGTCGTGACAAGCCCCACCGAATGATGGTGGGTGAACGGGTGCTGGACATGACCGATGTCATCGTCGATAACTATGAGAAACAGCAGCTCGATGCCTTGGTCTGTCTGGGAGGTAACGGAACCCAAAAAAATGCCCTGCGGCTGGCGGAGCAAGGTCTGAATATCATTACGCTACCCAAAACGATCGACAATGATGTCGCCATGACCGATGTCAGTTTCGGTTTTGATACCGCGCTGGGAATCGCCACCGAGGGTATAGATCGTTTGCACAGCACGGCGCACAGCCACCACCGGATCATTGTGGTTGAGGTCATGGGGCACCGGGTCGGTTGGTTGGCCTTGGGGGCGGGTATCGCGGGCGGTGCGGATGTCACCCTGATCCCGGAGATTCCCTATGACGTGGAGGAGGTTGCCGAAACCATTCGCAAACGCGTGCGGCAGGGGAAGAACTTCAGTATCGTCGCGGTCGCGGAAGGCGCCATGACCAAGCAACAGGCCCGTGCGCTGGAGGCGGCCAAGCTGGAAAAGAAAAACGCCGAACACAAAGAAGACAAAAAAAAGGCTAAAGCAAAATTGGCGGAACTCAAGACGCAATATGCTGGAAACACCCTGCGCCTGGCCAGGCAGTTGGAGCAGCTCACGCGTCTCGAGGCGCGCATCACCATATTGGGATACGTGCAACGCGGCGGAACCCCCTCGGCGGCTGACCGGCTATTGGCTACCCGGTTGGGAACCGCGGCGGCGGATCTGATTCATCAAGGCGTATACGGTGTGATGGTCGCCGCACTTAGCGATGGCATCGGGCCCGTCCCCCTGGACGAGGTGGCGGGAAAACTGAAAACCGTGCCGCTGGATCATCCCTGGTTGGAAAGCCTGCGCCGAGTCAGTCCTGGTCGCGTGGGGTTGGGATGAAAACTGAGCTGAGGCATAGGGTGACCGCTAGATCCTGCAAGTGATCGTGCTTGTAGAGTGCAAGATATTTATTAGTAGTAGTAGAGCGAATTTGAGACCGGAGCGATCCCAAATGTGATGCCGTGTGGAAAATATTACTATAGGGATCAATAGGTTGTTTTATTTTTGCTCCTTTTTATCGGTTTCTTGACATCTGATGATGTGGTTTATATCATCAGAACACCATGAGCCGAACAACGTTAGATATCGACAAGCCAATCCTTGAAGAGACCAAGCGCCTACACGACAAAGAAAAGAAATCAATGGGACGTATTGTCTCCGATCTTCTCGCAGAGGCGTTGACCAACCGACGTAAGGTAAAAATACCTTCTAGATTTCAATGGAATACCCGCGCTATGGGTGCAAAGGTCAATCTGGAAGATAAGGAGGCGTTGTATCAGCTGCTCGATAGGGAAAGCGATACATGAGTTTTGCGGTCGATGCAAACGTATTGCTGTACGCATCAGATACCGATAGCCCCCACCATGAAACCGCTCAAACATTTTCTTGATTACCACTGAACTTCAGCCATGCTTACATACACCGCTGTAAGTGCTTAATCCGCGAAGACATTCCCACAACAAACACGCTGGTTTGGCCGGGCAAGATTTGCACAACATGATATTAAGCCTATGTTTATCATTGAATTTCGTAACTATGGCTGAATATTGGTGGTAATCAAGAAAGAAATTGTGAGCAATGACTCTGATTTCCGTCAATTCAATTTTTTACGCGTGCGTAACCCTTTTCTTTCCCCTCGTTCATAGATCACCCCCGACTCGATCTTGCATGATTAGTAAAGTCGCCCAAGATAAGGAAGGAATGTGGTCTAAAGGCTAGGCCCGACCCTGCTGCCCGGTTTTTCTTTAACCGGAGCGGATTTCATAGGGGCGTATCGACCAGCATGGTCTACTATTAGATGGATATTCATGCTTGAGGAAATTTTATGATCAATCCAATTCAAAACGATGCATTGGGCAAGCTGATATTACGTCTTACAGTTGGCGTTCTCATGCTGTTTCATGGCATCGACAAGATTACCAATACCGGGTCTGTCGAGTTCATTGGCGGCAAGCTCGCAGAGACTGGGCTGCCATCTGCGGTAGCCTATGGGGTGTACCTGGGTGAGGTGATTGCGCCACTGATGATTATTTTTGGTTTCTTTTCCCGTGTTGGAGGCTTGATCGCAGCAGGTAATATGCTGTTCGCAATTGGCCTGATGCACACCGGCGATATCTTTGCCTTAACCGACCACG
>JBDLIZ010000120.1:0-11677 GCA_039714615.1 Pseudomonadota bacterium
TCGCGCATCGTCTATGGTTGTTACTTACTAACAGGATTGTATACGCCTATTCGGGATTGATTTGGTGAAACGAGCTCGTTAGGAAACCTGTCGGGTGTTTCATCGTCCGGTTCAGCCTTATGGGGTCAACATCAGCGGTGATCCCTTCCCTTTCGAGTGTCTCGATGAATGATGAAGATCGCCTACCGTCCCGGACTGAAAACCCTTTTCGGGATCGCCTGGGTCAATCTTTGCCGGCGGCAGAAAGCCTGAACCATCACCGCCGGCGATCTGCCGCCACGCTCACCCCAAGGCGCGGTCAAGTGCCCGTATCGGAAGGGCATTGGGTCGAGGAGGGGAATGGCACCTTGAAGGTGTGATCGAGCCTTTGAATACTGCTCGTCTGGAGAAGTCCACAATTGCAGCCGAATTGATTGCAGTGACCGTTGGGACCGGTGTATCCACGAATTCCTCCGGGATTCACGAAATGACCGTACCACAGATCCGCCGTGCTCGTCGCCAGATCCACCTTAAAGGTCACCGTGATATCGAAGGTTTCGCCATCATAGGTCGCCGGGTCGACCCGCCAATAGACGGTCTGAGCGACATCGGACAACCGGCCGTTCGGCGTTTGTCCGTTTTGCGGTTCTCCGACAACAAAACGTCTGCACGCGCCGCTCGCGCCCACCATCTGTATCGTTGAGGTACAATTCTCGAGGGTGGTGCCGACCGTACAGTATTTATATTTCGTAGAGGCTCCTTCGTTGATTGTGTCGCCGGCGTCAATCACCATTGGCGGGACCGTCGTCTGCACAGAGTTACTCCAAGAGATACCGGCCTGAACACCCGCGCTCGGCCCCTTTCCCGACACATTGACGCCACCGCCGATGGTGAAACTGAAGCCGGACCGGTAACTCGCGCTTCTACCCTGGGTTCCCGATGGTTTGGCTTCGATCTGCGTAACCTCCGGTCCTACCGGCGGCTGGATAAACACCTCATAGGAGAGTGGGTAGTTCATATAGCGACAGATACGTTGGGCGCCACTAAAAAAGACGGCACCCCCACCTTGGCAGGCTCCTCTTCCGCTTTGCCAATCGACCTGGAGAACGTGATCTGCTCCAACAATTATTTGGGCAGTCTTACCAGGATCGGCAGCGGCAGACTCAAACCTGGCCTGTGTGGCCGTCCAGTCACCTCCAGTATCGACGAGGTAGTAATCCATACCCTCTCCGCATGCGTGCAGCGCGTAAACATCTATGGGGGTATTGTAGACGCCATGGGAGGTCGACGTGAAGATGGTCGATTGAATAGGGCTGTCTCCCCAGTCGGTCGACGTCGGTGTACCGACCACCGAAAGCTGCGGTAGACGCATCAGCTCGTCGATCACGATGTCGATCGCCTGGCGCCAGGCCAGATCCATCCGCGTCGGAATCGCCTCCCAGCGGAGCGCTCGGCCGGATTTTGGTTACGGCCCTGGCCTTGGGTAGATTGTTCTCTTGACGAAGGGCGTAGGCCAGAACCACGGGATCCGTCGTCGATGTATGCGCCGCGCCGTCTTGGAGCAGCACATGCAACGCTTCCACATCGTGCGCACTCGCATCGAGCACCAGGATGGTCTGTCCGGCCCCGTAGGCCTGCCGGATGGCCTTTCGCTCCGCACTTGTCAGTCCATCGACTTGAGTCCGTTCGCCACGACCCTGCTTGAGAAAGGCCTTCCCGGGAGAGAGGATAATCGGTGTGGTGCGCGGATCGATGCTTGGCGAAAACGGCATGACTGTAACTGTGGAGACCACGGCTTCGGCGGCCTTGCCGGACAGATCACCGATATGCTGGACCAATGTAGCACTCCAGGCCAATATCGGCGACGCCAGCAACACTAAAGCCACGCACAAGCGCGCGAACCCGCGCACAGGTAGAACCGCATTCATTTCCCGGTCGCCGCGCTTGGCAGTTCTCACGCGTTCATGCCGTGACCTAACAATTCTGTCCCGCAGCGGCAAAAAAGCGGCGCCGGCTGTCGGTGAGGATCGCGTAATCTCGATCACGCCGATTCTTTGCCTTAGCGGACGTCGACATTAGTCTATGTAGTTGAGGTGCATGGTTTGAGACTCCTTATCCTGGTGTCTTAGCAGATTGGATGCTTTTTGTGCTTTTTGTAGGAGTATAGCTGGGAAATGGCATTTATCCAGAGATAACGATATAAATTCTACAGCGGTTAACGCACTGTCTCTTGTGAGGTCCAGGACAGCCAGGTCTGCGATAACGAATGGCGACTGATGGCGGCTTAACCCTATTTAGTCTTATTAAACGCACATTCAAAGACTAGAATATCAAGGGCTTGGGGTACTTCGATGACCTGTAATGGTATGTGCTAATCACGCCCCAAAGCACCTTTAACTGAGCGCGTGTACACCGCGCGGCCTATCCCGAGCCGCTTAACCACTATGCATGGCCAAACTATTGATCGATACTTTACCATGCTACTGTCATGCGCCGACCGGGAGGAGTCATGTTGAAAATCTCCGAGAAAATGAAGCCATCAAATCCTTTCCGTGGTCTTAAAATCGGTCGCCGATGCCGCCTGCTGATCGTGGCCGCAGCCCTTGTCGGCTTTGTAAGTGGATCGGCGGGAGCCGGTGCACTGCTCGACGAGGTCGTGGATTTCACCGGTGTCGTCTTGTATTACGAGACCGGTGTGCCGGGCCTGTTGATCGGTGCGGTGCGCGGTGAAGAGACGGCAGTCGTGGGTTTCGGCGAAACTGCGAAAGGCTCCGGCAGAAAACCCGACGGCAAGACGCTGCTGAGGATCGGATCGATTACCAAGTCCTTCACCGGCGAAATCCTCGCCCGCCTCGCCTCAATCGGTACGGTGGGCCTCACCACGGCGGAACGCTGGAATCTCGAAAAGCGGACACTCGCCTTTTGAGCTCGACTGGCCGGAAGGGGTCGGGTCCGGACCCTCAGCAGTCAACGTGCCGCAACCGGCAGCAGCCGGCCATGAGGAGCCATTCGCCGTTCTACCAGGGACCGGCAGCTTCACGCGGTTCAGCGGTCATTGCTCGTCGGCGCCTTCACCCAGCGGAACCGGAAGGAGCGGCGACCAGGTGCTCGGCATGACAGGTTTCGCAGCGCACCCATAGGAAACCCTGCTCAAGCCAGCCGCACTTGAGGTAGTCCTCGAACGCCTGCTCGACATACCCCGGCAACCTCGTCCCTTGTGCCGACAGGTAGGCCTTGAGCGCGGGAGAGTATTCCTGGACAAGCGGGTAAAGGAGTGTACGCTCCGGGCGGTGGCGCGCGTAGACGGGGGCGACACCCGAACCGACCTCCCTGCCGCAGCGCCGGAGCGGGCCGCCCTCGCGCGAAAACACACGCCGCGGTGGCAGACATCCCTGCCCCCTAAGCAATGTTAAGGGGTCAGGATACGATCTCGACCAGGCTCCTGACCTCATAGCCATCCATGGCCGCTTCCAATGCCCGCACCGGATCTATCTCAGTCACGAAAACCTTTGCGCCATGCCCTTTGGCGCGCATCGCCAAACCACGCCCACACCAGCCATAACCGACCACTGTAAAGACCTTTCCCGCAAGTAACGTATTAGTGGCGCGAATAATTCCGTCAAGCGCGCTGTATGCCCGTTTTGCCGTTGTTGCGACGTTTGCATATAGCGGCGTATAAAAGCGCCGCAACTTTGGACTATTGGGTTGGTGAGAATGTGAAACATTTGATGCAACGCAATTAAGATTTAGCTCGCTGCGCACTTATTTCCAGCATCCGCTCAATCGGTCGTGCTGCCTTATCGATAATCTCTTGGGGGAGTTGTATTTCGTACTGTTCATTCTCGAGGCACCAGTATAGTCTTTCCAGCGTATTGAGCTTCATATCGTGGCAAACGGCCTCTTCGATAACGTTAAAAGTTTTTCCCGGAAACTCGGATTTCAGGCGGTAGCCCATATCTTTTTCGGTAAATACACTCCAAGCATCCGCTGTATCCGCGCCTTTCAACATACCTCCTGTGGAGGTAACCAGATCAGCGCCTGCCTGAATCTCCGGCAGACACTCGGGATGGACCATAATTCTGTCGCCCCTTTTTTTTGCTTCACGCAGATGCTGTTGATTAAACTGCAGATGTACATAGCAATGACCATGGGTCGGAATAGAGATGATGGATTTATCCGGTACATTTAGCTGTACGCGATGGGCAAGATTGGCGTCTGGTCCAAATAAAATGATCTTTTCGGACATGGATTTGACGATGTCCACCGCATTAGCAGAGGTGCAGGTGGCATCCGCGAGGACCTTGCAAGCGGCGGTGCTGTTGGCGTAAAGTACCACGGCAGCATCCGGATGACGCGTCTTTAAGCCCTCAAGCATGGCAGGCGTGAGGTGATGGGCCATAGGGCAGGTCGCCCCGGGTACCGGCATCAACACGGTTTTCGAAGGAGCCAAGATTTTTACGGTCTCGGCCATAAAATCCACACCACAAAACACAATCAGCTGAGCTTCGGTTTCTTTGGCCCTGAAAGCCAACTCAAGGCTGTCACCGATGATATCGGCCACCTCTTGGATTTCAGGTAACTGGTAGTTATGCGCGAGAATGATCGCGTTCTTATCCTCTTTTACTGTCTTGATTTTGTCGACAAGCATGATGTACCCATCAAAAAAGATTGATCGTGTTTCTTGAGTATAGTTTAAAACGGCATTGTGGCTGAGCCAAGCGAAGTAAAGACTGACTTACCGCGATCATTTTTCAAGCAGACAGCTTCTGAATTCGCAAAACAGATGCAAGTTCAGAAATAATAACGTGCCCGCAACTCAATGCGGCTTCCAACCTGTTTTTCGCTGAATTCGGTATGATCACTACCACCGGCCAGAGCTACTCGTAAACGCAGCTCCGTGTTCTTATAACCCGTGTAGGTAAGCCCCGGGATGAATGAATAGCTGTGATCCAGCAGGTTGACGATTGAGGTAAGGTCTGCATTGAGATAGACAATACCGAAGGGTTCTTTCTGGGTTACTCGCAGATGCAGATAATCCCGCATGTAATTGGGCGTGACAAAGCCTGCATTGTTGGCGATGTTTCTAGCCTTCGCCAACAATGCAGCGTCTCCTGACGCTTGCGCTGAATCCACTAGCTCAAAAAAACGTTTGGCCTCATCTGCACTCAGGCCAGAGCCGTTATGATAATACTCAAGGATATAGGTCGTATCCTGCACGGAGAGATAACGCAACCCCAGCAGATAGCTCGTGGCATCTCCCGTGCGAGTGGCCAGCATGCCGTTCTCATTCAGTATGAGCCTCGATTGCTCATGGATCCAGGCCAGTTCGCCGTGTATTTCCAGATTCATTGCCAGATTTCGGGAAAAATCAAGTCCAACCCGCCCGTCGCGGCTGCCTTCGGTTAAAAAAAGAAAATCGATATCGGTATCGTGGTAGAGGAGATACAGCTTGCCCGCCAGGTTGATATTTTCTTCTGGTGAAAAATCATCGTTGATGTCGCGAGTAACCGGTAGCAGCACCGGGGTGAAGGCGACAGTTTGCAACGTTCCGTCGAGACTTCGTACAGTATCCAATGAGGCCATGACAAAGCCCTCACGGCTTAGCTCCGGGTCGCTGGGGTCCTTGCGCCGTTGGATAAATCCCACTGGATTCCAGGCGTAGCCCGTACCCCATTTCAGAGCCCGTTTGCCGAGTTCGAAGGTCAGTTTGTTGGCGAAGGCACGGTAATAGAGTTCGTAAAAGGCCACGCCACTCTCGCTACCGGAGATGTCATGCTGCATTGTTGTGTGGACGCGGAAATTAAGGGAAGAGGGGCCGAAGCGGTAGAGGCCTTCCAGTTCCAGGGTACCGCTATAGCGATCGTCCGACGAGGGTTGTCCGCCCGTGGCCGGGAAGTTGAGCTGATACAGTGCGCCGTCCTGGTTGAAGCGCCGGTATTCTGGTTTGACTTCCAGGTAACCACCCAGCTCAAATGGCTTCTTCTCGTACTGGGAGATATCGAAATCGAACTCCTCTGCCTGAACCAGACTCACGAGAGAGCATAAGAGCAGTCCCGCGAGCCATCGCTTCATTGCCGCAATTCACCCACCTTTGGCATGTAACTGAGGCTAAATACCTCATCGGAAAACTCGCGTGATTCGATGCCGGAGAACAGCATGACCGATTTGTAACCTTTATAGAGGGGGCTGTCGGTCTCCAGTATCGAGGGCCGTACGATGCCGTTGCCAAAGTCCTTGGTCTTGCTGTAATGCAGGGTCTTGATAAGCATGCCGCTGGCGGCATAGGCCTCGATCTTGAGTGGCACATGCGCCTGTTTATGCACCCACATCTTGAGTCTGTCATAGGCCACGTTGTTGCTTCTCGCCTTGAGCGCCAACAGGTAGTGCTCGCCCTTGGTGGTTACCGATTCCGCCCGGTATTCATCGCTGAAATCGAGCCGCATGATATCGGAGTTATTGAACACGCCGCCAACCACCGACTGCAGGCTGGTGATGCGCAGCGGCTTACCCACATCCGGTATATAGAGCCACATATTGTCGCCCAACCGGAGGGTGGTGCGTCCCTTCTCGCTAGGCGGATCGAGAAACTGGGCAACCATCTTGTCATTGCCTTTTTTCACCGTGTAGAGCACGAACGCCTTCTGGTCGCCATTAGGTTCGATGTTGATCAGCTTGCGATACATCTCATAGGATTCGGGTTGCAGGCGCCGATCCACCTCCTGGAGCAGCTTGTCGGCGTCCTTGGCGAGCAGTGTTGAGGCCAGCAACGAGAACGAAAGAAAAACAAATATTCTAAATATATTCATGGTCTTACTGGTTCGGGTGTAACCTGTCGCCTGCTGATAGAAATCCGACTTCCATAAAAGGTGCCAGCCTTACCATCCATGGTCTCTGGATTCCGGCTTCCCTGCCGGAATGACGACACAAAACAATGCGGCATATCGTCATTCCCGCCATGGATTGGCGGGAATCCAGCGCCATGGAAGGTAATTTCAATATTTGCAGGGGCATACGCGTTTGGCGGGTTACACCCTACTGGTGCGGGCTGCGAACCACATTTGGGGGTTACTCTCATCAGTTTTCTCTCCTCTATTAAATATGCCGCAGGGCTTCGATTGGGTCCATACGCGAGGCCTTCCAGGCCGGTTGCAGGCTGGCGAGTACGGCTACTAGGATGACCATAATGCTGGCGACTATCACATCACTGGTGGCGATCTCGGGTTGCAACAGCAGATTCTGCTGGCGACCAAAGGAGAAGGTAATCTCGGCATGTTTCAGCGCAACGATGAGCGCCAGGCTCAGTAGCGAGCCGATTACGGCGCCCAACAGTCCCAGCAAAAATCCCTCGGCGATAAATAGGGAACGGATACTGCCTGGTGCGGTACCCATGGCGGCAATGGTGCCGATCTCGCGGATGCGTTCGTAAACAGCCATGATCATCACATTCATCACGCTGATTAAAACAATGGATACCAGCATGATCTTGATAAACAGCGTCATTAGATCAATCATTCTGGCGATATTGGAAAAGGGCGTAAGCTTTTCCCACTGGTGGATCTCAAAGAGTGGCTTGCCCTTTTCATTCTTTAAGCTGCCCAGCGAAGCCTGCAGTTGCTGGTGGATGGCATCGAGGTGATTTAGGTTCTTGAGGCGGACGGCGATCTCACTGACCTCTTGCTCTTCCATGCGCAACAAAGCACGCGCGTCATCCACATGGATGTAACCGTCACGTCCACCTGGTCCGGAAATGCCTTCCAATAAGCCTTGCACGGTGAAGTTCATGCCGTTAACCGAGCCATTCTTGTTATTCGCCACCAGCACGATGAGGTTGCCCACCTGGACCTTCATGCCCTTGGCTACCAGCTCCGGGACGAGGATTTTGCCTTTCTCCACCAGCGTCTTGCCGCCGCCCGCGATGAGCCGTTTGGCCAGATCGGGGCTAACTTGCGACTCTCGCGCGGGATTCACGCCATTGAGCCGGATATTGGTGGTTTCAGTGAAATTGCTGAACATGGCGCCCAGTTTGATGCGCGGCGACCAAGCCTCAATCTTATCGATGTCAGCGAGTGCCGCAGCCACCCTGTTGACCATCCTGGGTGACATATTGAGATGCAGTGGCAGGTTATCGATGGAGGACACGTAGCCTTTTTTATGAACCTGTATATGTCCCAGCATGGAGTCGGTGATTTGGCCGATCATCATGCCTTTGAAGGAACTCGAGACGGCGACGAACAGCAATACGGCCACCACTCCGATGGTGATCAACAAGGTGGTGAGTAAGGTGCGTCGGCGGTAACGGAACAGGTTGCGCAAGGCGATCTTTAAAATCCGGCTCATTGGTTGTTCCTGTGGGTCAGATTTATCTCTCCATCTTCCAGGGTATAGATAATCTCCGCTGCCTCCATGATCTTGGGGTCGTGGGTGGAGAAGATGAAGGTAGAACCGAATTCGTCGCGCATCTGTTTCATGAGTTCGATAATACGGTAGGCGGTGGCATGATCGAGATTTGCGGTAGGTTCGTCCGCCAATATCAATTTGGCATGTGTGACCAGCGCGCGCGCAATGGCCACTCGCTGTTTCTGCCCGCCGGAAAGCTCAGAGGGGAACTTGTTTGCTTGATCGGCCATATCCACGGCCTCCAGCGTCTCGGCCACACGCCGACTGCGCTTTGCCGCAGCCCATTTCTGTACCATAATGAGCGGATATTCAATGTTTTCGAACACGGTTAGAACTGGGATGAGATTAAAGTCCTGAAAGATAAAACCGATATGTCGACCGCGGAAGACCGCTCCTCTTTTACGATCCAATGTGGCGACATCCGTATCGAGCACCGTCAGCTTTCCGCTACTCGGCCGGTCCAGACAACCGATCATATTCAACAGCGTACTCTTACCGCTGCCGGACGGGCCGACGAAGGAGACAAAGGAGGCGGAATCGATCGTGAAATCTGCACCCTTGATGGCGTGTACTTCGATCTCGCCGGTGCTATAGGTCTTTTCCAATGCTTGTGCAAAGATCAGTCTCATGGGTGTAAAGTCTTGTGCTGTACTGCGTTTAATCGTCGCATGATCGTGGTTAACGCAGGCTGTTGCCTGATCCTGGTATCGTATCATGTCTGCCTCATATTCCTGCTGAAGGAGTAGCCGTAGGTCTCATCGGCTATTTTTGTCGGAGTCCTTTGTCATTCCGACATCGATGCGCTCCATCACTAGGCCACTCGCAATCGAAAACAGTAGAACATTAAGTACGAACAGGATGGTATAGAGGGTGCCGAAATAGTGCATCATGAGGGGTAGCAGGGGAATTTTCACTGCCCGGCTATATAAAAATGTGGCGATAAGGGTTGTTCGCATCCCATGGGTTTTAAGATCCCGGAGTAGGGGATACCAGAGATACACGGAACCCATAGAGACAACACCACCAACAATAGTAAATATCCAACCCTTCAAACCGGATTGCTGTCCAAGAGATCGGGTGATTTGTTGGGGACTAGCGAATAGGTTGAACAGCCAGAGCAATAAAAACATCACCCCAAGGGCAGGTAGCAGTCGGGTTACAACCCCGACAAAATAACCCAGGCTTTCCAAACTCACCGTAGGGTCGATCATGCGTACCCCAAGATGCAGCATCAAGACCGCCAACAAAAACCACCAACCGACATGGCGAGGATGATGTTTTTGCCCTGGATCAGGCTCAGCGTCTTTACGCTTACCCAAGGACATACAGCAGCCCTACTGTGATGAAAGCGATTGTCAGGGCAAATAGAAAGCTCAACAGATTTCTGTAGATAGCAAAACGCCGGCCAAGCATGACAGCTTCCACTGGCAGATGAGCGATGCCAACCGTGACCCAGGCCACCACCAGGGCGGTTACGCCTACCAGTCCAACACCGTTGCTGAGTAGTTCACCGCCGAGCAGGTAGCTGACCATTGGTTGGCCGACTGCTAGACTACCTATACCTGCACCAGTCAGGGCGTCGGTTAACGGGTGACGTCCGAACAGGCCGACCTCGAATAGACGGGGAATGAAGGGAATCATAAGGCTGGACAAAAGCAGTGTGCCAAGCATTACCGGAAACATGGTGAAAAAACTGGAACCGGCTTGGCGAGCGGCTCGCAACAGGCGTTGTGACCAAGACATGGTGTTGACTATTCTGTTCAATTTCTTATCAGTCATTGGTATAACCAGGAAAAAATGATACTGGGCCGCTACCATTTCAACCTACGACATATAGTGGCGCAGGCTGATAATTTAGCATATCTGAACGAGACGCATCGCAAAGCCCTTGTCCTGGGCAGGTACTCAGATATGGGATCTGTATGCCGATTTGGAGACCTGCAAAGCGGCGGCTAGTGAAGAGGCCATGGCTGTCTCTACACAATCATCTCAGCGAACGCGACATCCGCGAGTATGTCAATAAGCGCAAGATCAGTGGGGCAGTACCCGCAGCGAGCAAAGACGGCGGTGTAGAGATACCTTTGCGAGGCTGAAAAAAACCTGTCGTGAAAACAGAATCCCGTTCTGGATCTACCTCAAAGACTGTATCTCCTGCGCAAACACTATCCTGCCTCTACCGGACATTATTCACCGAGCCGCTCATGCTGTGGTCTGATTACCTGGGAATAGTAAGAAGTTACACATGTCTGCCGTGACTATGCTGATGAGACTGCGCAATCTTCAGTGAGCCTTCTACGTACAATAAGACCGCTTTTTCTGGTTCGACCTCTTGGGTTACGACGCCTTTAATGCCTTTGCGGCCAAGACGCCTCATCAGACCTTCACCCATACCACCGGCAATTAAGACATCAACCACATCCAGCGGATGAGGTTCATGCGGCGAGCTATCATGGAACGATTGCTCCTTGGGTAGCTCCAGGAGTTTTTTGTTGGTTATTGCGTTGTTTTCGACCTCAAAAATCCAGAACTTTCTACATCTACCGGCATGTTCTGTTATGGTTTTACGATTCTGGCTTGTTACGGCTATTTTCATCAGCTGCCCTTCGGGAATATATTGAGAAGATAGAATCCGGAACTCGTCGGTCCCTCTTTTCAAATCGCTGAAACTCATTATAAGCCAGGTAATTCATAAATTACGCATGCCTTCGCTCATCTTTTCACAATGGATATCAAACCCCTATGCTGAAGGGCAACGTGGCAAAGGAGTCAAGCTGGCCGCCTGGCTGATTACCAAACAGGTGGATACGGTCAGCCTTGCACCCGGTACTTCTCCTAATACAATAATCGATTTGCTGGGCGCTGCCGGCATCGAGGTGCATGCGGTAAAGTCCGCTAGCGAGCCTGTGTTAACAGGCGTAGATTAAGAGCCCGTCTGTGGCAGAGGATTATTAAATATAAATTTCAAAAAAGGAGCGGCATTTATCGAATTCACTCATTTCCCCTGTATGCAGTATTGCCAAGGGTCTCTTCAAGCTTAGAATACCGTTCGAAGTTCACTAATTCACCCTGCGTATATCATCAGGAGCGCACATTTTATGTCGCAGTCACAGTCACTGGTACGGTACTCCAAGATTCTCGAAATCATCGGTGATATCATCCGGGTACAGGTTCCTCAAGGTGCTGACGAACAGGGTATAGGCGTTTGCTTCAATGATCTCGCCATCGTGGAGGATGGGCACGGCAATCAGTCGCTCGGGCAGGTAATCAACCTCAAAAGAGACACCGTGGCGGTTCAGGTTTT
>JBDLIZ010000121.1:0-11410 GCA_039714615.1 Pseudomonadota bacterium
CTGCTGGAAATCTATCAGCAGGAGAAGGATTGGGAGCGTTGTCTGGAGATTGCCGAGAAACTGGGGCCGGGTAGAGATGGGATCTTGCAGATGCAAACCGCCCACTTCTATTGTGAGCTGGCACAACGTGAATTAAAAGCGCGCAATCTTGAGGCGGCCGAGAAGTATGTGAAAAAGGCACAAACTGCCGACCACAACAGTGTGCGTGCAACGATCCTGTTGGGAAATATGGAGTGGAACCGGGGAGATTGCAAAGCGGCGATCAAGAGTTATAAACAGGTGGAAGCGCAGGATGTTGCCTATCTGCCAGAGATCATGCCGGGCCTCATGGCTTGTTATCGCTCACTGGGCAAAATGAAGGAGTTGGCCGATTACCTCAGGTCTCTGTATGAGCGCCATCAAGGCTCAGTCGTCATGCTGGCGCTGACCGATATCCTCATTGAGGAAAAAAGTAATAAGCAGGCGGTTGACTTTGCGCTTACCCACCTGGCTGACTACCCAGACCTGAAGGTGTTGGAAAGATTGATAAAACTGAATCTGAACAAACAAGAGAAACAGCCACGAGAAACCCTTGAGGTACTCAAGCATGCCATTGAAAAGCTCATGTCGAGTCAGCCGGATTATCAGTGTGAGCAGTGTGGGTTTAATGCAAAAAAACTCCATTGGCGGTGTCCCAGCTGCCTGCGGTGGAGTAGCATAAAGCCGGTGCAGGGACTGGCCTGTCAGTCGAACAAGTAGAATCACAATTTAGTACTCCTTCAAGGGGTACGAGTAAGACGAAGAGATCAAATCCATGAGTGGAAGCAACGCCCGCATTATTGTCGCCCTGGATTTCCCGCATGAGCGACAGGCGATGGCCCTGGTGGAACGGTTAGATCCGACATTGTGTCGTCTGAAGGTTGGTAAGGAGATGTTTACCCGTTTGGGACCTGCCTTTATTGATAGGCTCACCCGGAAGGATTTCGATATCTTTCTTGACCTTAAATTTCACGATATACCGAATACCGTTGCAGCAGCCTGTGATGCGGCAGCGGATCTGGGAGTCTGGATGATGAATCTGCACGCCTCGGGTGGGCGCCGCATGATGGAGGCGGCCCGGGAACGCTTGGAGCAACGTGCAGGTCGCCCACTACTGGTGGCGGTAACCATCCTGACCAGTCTCTCGACCGAGGATATTGCGGAAGTGGGTTTCCGGGGTGAACCGGCGGAGAATGTCCTCCGCTTGGCTGAATTGGCCAAGCGCTCCGGCATGGATGGGGTGGTCTGCTCACCGAAAGAGGCGGCGCGGATAAGAGGCCGCATCGGTGAAGCGTTTCTATTGGTAACCCCTGGCGTCAGGCCAAAGGATGCAGCAGCGGATGATCAGCGCCGGGTTATGACGCCAGAAGACGCCATCAGTGCGGGCGCCAGTTACCTGGTCATCGGTCGTCCAATCACGGGTGCGGCTGAGCCAATCGAAGTGCTCAAGCGGATCAATCTGGCGATTGCCGACAGCTGATAGAGTGAGTTATCTTCGACAACGCAGGGTTTACACACCTTGAGGTGCTAGCTTCACAAGCCTTCCGCCTGGCAGGCGACCTTCCGTAATAGCGATAATGGCATAAGCCGGAGTAAGGAAAACGGGCATTTTCTGCGCGTTCCTGTTATTTTATCTGGCTTATTTTTCTCGGTTGATTTCGCTTTGCCAGACATGAAAACCAGCGCAGATATTCGTAAAGCCTTCCTGGACTATTTTGCCGACAATGGCCATGAGGTGGTGGTCAGCAGCCCGCTCGTCCCCATGAACGATCCGACACTGCTGTTCACCAATGCGGGCATGGTCCAGTTCAAGGACGTGTTTCTCGGTCGGGACAAGCGCAGCTACAGCCGCGCGGCCAGCTCCCAGCGTTGCGTACGCGCCGGCGGCAAACACAACGACCTGGAGAATGTGGGCTATACCGCCCGTCACCACACCTTCTTCGAGATGCTGGGCAACTTCAGCTTCGGTGACTATTTCAAACGGGATGCAATCAGATACGCCTGGGAGTTTTTGACGGTAACGCTAGGCCTGCCGCCTGAGAAGTTGTGGATTACCGTCTACGAAGAAGACGATGAGGCTGCCGATATCTGGCTGAAGGAGGTGGGTGTCGACCCCAATTGCTTAACCCGTATCGGTGACAAGCCCGGTGGTAGGCGATATGAGAGCGACAACTTCTGGTCCATGGGTGACACCGGTCCCTGTGGTCCCTGCTCCGAGATCTTTTACGATCACGGTGAGGCGATCTGGGGCGGACCTCCAGGGTCACCAGAGGAGGAGGGGGATAGATATATCGAAATCTGGAACCTGGTTTTTATGCAGTATAACCGGGATGCTGATGGCAAGATGAGCGAGTTGCCCAAGCCCTCCGTGGATACCGGTATGGGACTGGAGCGTTTGGCCGCGGTGTTACAGGAGGTGCACAGCAACTACGAGATCGATCTGTTCGCCAATCTCATACGGGCCGCAGCCGATATCACCGGCTGCGACAATCTGGCGGAGAAGTCCCTGCGGGTGATCGCCGATCATATCCGCTCATGCGCCTTCCTGATCGTGGACGGGGTAATGCCGTCCAATGAGGGACGTGGCTATGTGCTACGCCGTATCATCCGCCGCGCTATCCGTCATGGCTATATGCTCGGTACCAAGGAGCCTTTCTTTTATAGATTGGTTGAAACCCTTTGCCAGCAGATGGGCGAGGCCTACCCCGAGCTGGAGAAGGCCCGTCCCCAGGTGGAGCGGGTGCTGCGGCTTGAAGAGGAGCGTTTTGCCGAGACCCTGGAACAGGGTATGAAGATCCTCGAAGAGGCTATTGGGGGCCTTGCAGGCAAGGAGATACCTGGGAATACGGTGTTCAAGCTCTACGATACCTATGGTTTCCCGGTCGATCTGACGGCGGATATCGCCCGCGAACGTGACCTGGAGGTCGACCATACCGGCTTCGAAGAGGCCATGGCGGCACAGCGTGAGCGTGCCCGCGCGGCAAGTCAGTTTGGGGCGAATGAGGTCGTCAGTCTGAATTTCGAGGGTGAAACTGAGTTTACCGGTTACGCACAGCTGGAGAGTGAATCCAGTGTGGTTGCTCTCTACCGGGAAGGTGAGGCTGTGGAACAGCTGCAGGCGGGTGATTCTGGCATGGTCATCCTGGCGTGTACGCCATTCTATGCGGAATCGGGTGGCCAGGCCGGCGACCTCGGGGTGCTGGAGGGCGAGGGTAGCCTGTTCGAGGTGGACGACACCCGCAAGCAGGGTGGCGATGTCTTTGGCCATTTGGGCAAACTCGAGGATGGCATATTGAAGGTCGGTGACCGGGTCAATGCACAGGTCAATGGCTTCACCCGTCAGGCGACTGCGCTCAATCACTCCGCAACCCACCTGTTGCATGCGGCCCTTCGTCATGTGTTGGGCGAGCATGTGGCGCAGAAGGGCTCCCTGGTGGAGGCGGACCGGCTGCGTTTTGACTTCTCCCATTTTGAACCCATCTCCCGCGAGCAGTTGCAGGAGATCGAACAGCTGGTGAATGAGCAGATTCGCCGTAACCATCCGGTGGAGACCCAAATAATGGCCCTGGAAGAGGCGAAGGCCTCTGGCGCCATGGCCCTGTTCGGCGAAAAATATGCCGACGATGTGCGGGTATTGCGCATGGGCGATTTCTCCACCGAGCTATGTGGTGGCACCCATGTAAAGGCGGTAGGGGACATCGGTCTGTGCAAGATCACTACCGAGACCGGCATCGCCGCCGGAGTACGCCGTATCGAGGCGCTCACTGGTCAACGCGCCGTCGAATGGATGGAGGCTGACGAGGAGCGGGTGCAACGGGTGGCAGAGCTGGTCAAGTCCGCCCGCGACGAGATCGAGGAGAAGGTGGTTCAGCTGCTGGAGCGCAACCGTAAACTGGAGAAGGAGCTGGAGCAGTTGAAGGCCAAGCTGGCCAGTGCGGCTGGCAGCGACCTGGCGTCAAGCGCGGTGACCATCGGCGAAATAAAGGTGTTGGCGGCCAATCTTGAAGGGGCCGATCCCAAATCCTTACGGGAGACCATGGATCAGCTGAAGAACAAACTGGGTTCCGCGGTGATCCTATTGGCCGCCGTGAGCGGTGAAAAGGTCTCCCTGGTGGCCGGTGTCACCAAGGATCTGACCGGCCGGATGAAGGCGGGGGATCTGGTCAAGCTGGTGGCGGAGAAGGTTGGTGGCAAAGGAGGTGGAAGGCCCGATATGGCCATGGCGGGCGGCAACAAACCGGCGGCACTGCCCGAAGCGCTGGCGCTGGTGGAGCCCTGGGTAGTAGCAAAGCAGGACAATTAATACTCCTGTTCAAAGTCTTGAAGTAACAGCGATGGTTTAATTCGCACAGGATTTGGTGTTTAATTGCGCCGTTTCAAGCTGCGGGTTTACCGTAGAAAGTTAAATTATCCAACAAACTGATTAGAAATGGCGCTCATCGTCCAGAAATATGGCGGTACCTCCGTCGGAACTATCGAACGCATCTTGGCCGTGGCTGAAAAGGTCAAAGCCAAACAGACGGGCGGCGATCAGGTCGTGGTGGTGGTCTCCGCTATGTCGGGTGAGACCAACCGGCTGATTGCTCTGGCTGACGAGATCGATGAATCCCCTGACCCCCGTGAGATGGACGTACTGGTCTCCACCGGCGAACAGGTCACCATTGCCCTGCTCAGCCTGGCACTGCAGAAGCTGGGCTGTACTGCTCGTTCCTATACCGGTGGCCAGGTGCACATCCTCACCGATAGCGCCCATAGCAAGGCGCGTATCCAGGACATCGATGGGGCTCGGGTAAAGGCCGACCTCGATGCAGGCAGAGTCGTAGTGGTGGCTGGATTCCAGGGAGTGGACGAGCACGGCAATATCACTACCCTTGGGCGCGGTGGATCGGATACCACGGCGGTGGCCATGGCCGCTGCACTGAAAGCCGATGAATGCCAGATCTATACCGACGTGGATGGTGTCTACACTACCGATCCCAGGGTTGAGCCGAGGGCCCGCCGGTTGAACCGGATTACGTTTGAAGAGATGCTGGAGATGGCTAGCCTCGGCTCCAAAGTACTGCAGATTCGAGCCGTTGAATTTGCCGGCAAATACAATGTACCCCTACGGGTCCTTTCCAGCTTTGAAGAGGGCGAAGGCACCCTGATCACCTTTGAGGAGGAGAGCATGGAACAGGCAAAGATTTCAGGCATTGCGTTCAGTCGTGATGAGGCCAAACTCAGTGTGCTGGGTGTGCCGGATCAGCCTGGCGTGGCGCATAAGATTTTAAAGTCGATCTCAGATCAGAATATCGAGGTCGATATGATTGTGCAGAATATCGCCCCGGATGAGATAACCACCGATTTCTCCTTCACGGTGCATAGAAATGACTTCAAAAAGGCCGAGGCCATTCTGCAAAAGACCGCGGAAGCGCTGGGTGCAAGAGATGTCCTGGGCGACGATGCCATAGTAAAGGTATCTCTTGTGGGTGTGGGGATGCGCTCGCATGCCGGAATTGCCAGTAAGATGTTCGAAACCCTCGCGAATGAAGGAATTAACATCAAGATGATTTCCACCTCGGAGATCAAAATTTCTGTCGTGGTGGCTGAAAAGTATCTGGAATTGGGGGTCAGGGCGCTCCATGAGGCCTTTGAACTGGAACAGGATTCCGCAGTATAGGAATTAAAGGACTAGATTGAATTTAAAA
The DNA here is from genome assembly GCA_039714615.1 of Pseudomonadota bacterium. GTDB lineage: Bacteria > Pseudomonadota > Gammaproteobacteria > JAAEPA01 > JAAEPA01 > JAAEPA01. The sequence goes on from JBDLIZ010000121.1 coordinate 5,706, forward strand.
GAAAAAAATCCGGTTTTTGGGAAACATGACGATTTTATTACGGTCTAAAGTGTTGCTAAAATAACCCTACCAGTCCCGTTAATTTTTCCGGAGGCTTGGTTGGCACTGCTCAGAGCGAACTGCTGTATGTTGAGAGTATCTGAGTAAATAAAACACAAGGAAATTCAGGGAGACTGAAGATGTTAATTTTAACCCGCCGTGTTGGCGAAACTTTGATGATAGGTGACGAAGTAACAGTTACCGTATTAGGTGTAAAAGGAAACCAGGTGCGTATTGGCGTTAACGCACCACGCGATGTTACCGTGCACCGTGAGGAGATCTATGAACGCATTAAAAGAGAACAGGCAGAACAGGAAGAGCAGCAGTGAATAGCTGAGTAATACCTATTTTCTTTAACTGAAGGTACTTTATCTTCAGAAAGAAACTTTGCTAAGGATGGCAAAGTTTTTTTGTTTGTGGGGAAAGAAATCTGTACAATTCGGTCCTCGTTCGGGAAGTGTAAAAGCATGTAATTCCCAGACGAATCTAGGAGAGATGGCCGAGCGGCTGAAGGCGCTCCCCTGCTAAGGGAGTATGGGGTTAATAGCTCCATCGAGGGTTCGAATCCCTCTCTCTCCGCCATATCTGATACCCCCCAATCCATGAATCACAGCTGATCTTTCCGGTGACCCCGGGAGAGAGGGGTGAGAAGCCTCGCAGGGTTCGACAAAATGGTCAGGAACCATTTTGAACGCGCGTAGCGCGGCCCCGCAGGGGTGAGGGCAGGGACAGCCCGAATAATCCCTCTCTCTCCGCTAAAAAAAAGGGCCTCTGATGAAATCGTTCAAGGCGACTACAGGTTCAGCAAACTCGTCTAACTCCATGCTCTTTGCTACTATTACCTATGTGATATTTTCTATGGCCGGATGGATAATCGAGGCCAGTTAAAAAAAGATCTGCCAATAAGAACTGTCGGACACTACCTGAAGCGTTGCAGTCAGCGGTTAGGCCTCTGATTCCAGATAAATCGTCTACGATGTCGCGACGCTTATCAATTTGGACCCTGTATCCACATGATGGATTTACGGATCATCAAACGATACAACGCCTACTACCATGGGTGGTGCCTGGCCTTCGGCGAACATACCACCGATTATGATGAAGAAAGGGATATTAACTGTTTGTTTGGTGAAGAAAGAATTGGACTAATTCTCTCATCAGGTTTGCGTAAACATGCGCAGCGAGAATTTCTCGGTCATCATGAAAACATACCAGAGCTTGCCTTGTCGGATAATATCGTGAGGATGAATGAATTTATTTATCGTCTAAAAAATGACATGGACAGGATGAATATTCAGCATCTAAAAGACTTTCTTCTTAGCAGTTTGGACCTACATATGTTTCTATGCAGCCATCTGTTCTATCCATCTGGCACGCGAATTATTACTTTTGCTAAGAAAAAACCCATAAATATTATGTATAAGGAAATGCAGCCACTTAAATTAATTGTCGAGTAGAATTAACATCACTTTTTAATTGACAAACGAGCACAGAATACTCAGAATTCGCGCTTCACTCAGATTCGCGCCCGTAGCTCAGCTGGATAGAGTACCTGGCTACGAACTAGGGGGTCGGAGGTTCGAATCCTTCCGGGCGCGCCATTTTAGAAGATAAATCAACCTGTTAGAGCTCTCCGATTGGCCAGTTTTTTTGTGGCTGTCCAATAGCTGGAAAAATGATGTGTTTATTGGACAAGTATCGTCATTATGCTCCATTATTTCGTGTGGCGAAGTCCTGTGAAAGTAGCTACTGGGGATTGAAAAAGCTCGTGGCCGTTTAATCTTTGTACACGGTTGCTGAGTTTAGAACATCTGGGCGTCCGAGAAACGTAAGCAGCGATTCCACCACTCGTAGTCTTGCTAACTCCAGCAACTGGTCGCGAACTGAGGCATAGGTGCTTTTCGCCCGTCTACCTGTCAGTGCTCCATCAATTCCAGGTAATGTTAGATGACATTCTAGACCGGCAAATCGTGGTGATCTTCCAGAGATCATCCATGGTGCAGTACTGCGACTGCAAACAATTCCTCATTTCATCAGTCGCCATGACAGCCCGATCTAAATTTCGGCAAATAAAACAATTGGCCACGGTTATTTTATTTGGGTAAATACCGGGATACTTGCTCATTCAGCCTAAGGCTTTCCTGCGCCGGACTCGAGTGCGGTTGAAGAGAAACAGACAATTCGCAGGGGAAGGTACTCCATGCGTGATCACCAGGCATTTACGCCGATGATATGACGACCCTGGAGATGGCCTAGCACGGTATTATCTTTACACCAGGAGAAAACTTGATTAAGCACACACCAGATATCACACGAGGCTATTCGCATCATCCGCGAATCCATTCGTTCGAACTATCAGGTGATTAGCCTTTCTGGACCAATTGGCGAGAGTGAGTGATCGAGGCTGTCTACTGGTTTAATCTGGTGCATGAGGCTGTACGACATTGAGCAGACTTCATACGATCAATGCCACACTTTTTACCTGAGCATAGAGATGCATCTCTTCATGTAGTCCGATTGCCATCGCTGAACGACGGGTGATGCGCGACAGCAAATGTTGGCCATCCTGCAATTGGAGGCGCACGATCAACTGACTTCGATTGATATCCTGAGTATCGACGATCTTCGCCGGCAGTATATTGAGAATGCTGGTATCGGAATGGGGTTTCAGCGACAGGCTGACATCCCGAGCCAGTATCTCGACTCTGGCTCGTTTACCGACGGGCAGGTCCTCGCGGCTTACCGCGACCTGCCCGCCATGCATACTGATCCAGGTCAAATGATAGGTGAGGTCATGGGTGGAGACGCTGCCTTCTAGGATGGATGTTGCGTCATCATAGGCCGCCAAGGGCAGATCTAGGCGGGTCATCAGGTCGGCAGCGCTACCCATGTCGACGACCTTGCCCTGTTCGAGCAGGACCATCTGATCGGCAAGACGAGCCACCTCGTTGGGATCATGTGAAACGTAGAGAGAAGGGATGGCATATTCGTCGTGAAGGCTTTCCAGGTAGGGCAGGATCGCCTGTTTAGCTTCATGATCCAAGGCGGAGAGGGGTTCGTCCATCAATAACAACTGGGGGCTGGTGAGTAGTGCTCGGGCGATCGCAACCCGTTGGCGTTCGCCGCCGGAGAGCCGGTGAGTGGCACGTTTTTAGCAGCGAACCAATACCCAATAACTCCACCGCCTTGGCGTAATTGACTTTACGTTGTCCCAGCGGGACATTCAGCCAACCATACTCCAGGTTGCGGCGTTGTGCTCCGCAAAAATTCAAACAGTCATAGGTACCAAGTCATATTCATGGTGTAAACCACCCAGAATAGGGCGAGATCCGACCAAGAAATGGTCAGGAATCAGATGCCGCTGTTGGTGTGGGGAGACTGCAAGGCCAAATGGTGGATCCGGGAGTCCAGGACCAAGGCTGGAATGTGGTCGGCCTCGATTATAGTGGGTGACCCACTGCTTCAGAACAGTACGCAAGTGGTTTTCCGTCAGAGGGATCATGAAGTCCAGGCATTCCCGACGTAAGGTTCCGATCACGCGTTCACAGATGCTGTTGCCCTGTGGACATCGGGGAGGTGTTCTGAGCACTCGAACTCCCAGGTTGGAAATCGATTGATCAAGATGGGACGAGAAGATGCTATCGCGGTCATGAATGAGGAGTCGGTAGTCATGATCAGAGGGAATGGCTTCCCGCAGCTGTTGGAGAGTCCACGCCGCGGTGGGATTTGTGGTCACGTTGCAATGTACAATCCGTCGAGTCTGATGCTCGATTATCACAAACACATATAGCAACCGAAATGTTGCCGTCACGACAACACAGAAATCACAGGCCAATATGGCTGCCGCATGGTTGCGAACAAAGGTCGACCAGCGTTGATCGCTACGCGGGTCTATGCTTGGTCTAACCGGCATATACTTTCTTACAGTGCGGGGTGATACACGAATCCCCAGCTTGAGTAACAGTTCGTTGGCGATGCGTTCCTCACCCCAAATCGGGTTACTCAAAGCCATTTCACGGATGAGAATACGCAGTTCTTGTGGGATCGGAGGACGACCGGGACGTGACTTCCAGCGCCAGAAGAGGCGAAAGCCTTGGCGGTGCCATCGGACCAAGGTTTGGGGTTGAACAACAACCAGGGCGTCTTTCCAATCGAAAAGCCTGGATAACTGCACGAGTGTGACACGGATTGCCTGATCCGGTCGGCGAGGTTTTTGTCCCCGCTCCTGATACATGGCCAATTGTTTACGCAGGAACAGATTCTCGGCGGCGAGTGTGCCCGGAGGACGCAGAGTGAGCCAGATGAACGTGGCTAGGTCTCTTAGCAGCTGGATGATTGTTCTGATTGCGACCATAACGGACAATATCATGCCAGATCATGCATCATGGAGCGATTTCTTGGAACCATGGCCTTCGGAATCAATGGAATCGAATTTATACGGAGGACATCAAGATATATCAATCGCTTGTTTTTATACGAGAATCAACAATTCGCCAACCACAAAAATTTGTGCATAGAAGGAGGCGAAGTTGATAGCAAATAGATGAAAACGCCGATCAATTGGGAGATGTGGATAACGTTAACTTGACGATGCCGTTTTCGGGAAACACTGCAGTTGTTTATCCCAATATTGCTTTCAAGCTCTTCTTCAATGCCGTGTGGTCTTCGGACTTCAGCTGCCCCATGGCCTTGATGACCAGGTGCTTCTCAATGGTGGTGATCACCGGCTTTATGGCAGAAGGTTTGAGGAGGCCAGCAGCTTGCCAGTCCTGAATAATCACTTCACCGATCACTTGAGAAGGCTTCAGCTGGCTGGTTACCGCCATAATGATGAGGTCAGGCCGTTCGGTGTTGTAGGCGGCTGAGCTGATGACTACCGCTGGGCGCTTCTTGGTGGTAGTTTGGTCGGTGAATGGAAACGGTACCAGAATAACATCACCGAACTCAGAGTTTGTCATAGATGGCATCGTCCGGGTTATCCCATACCCTGGCAAGTGTCGGTTCAGCAGTTTGGCTTGCTGCCTGGGTCAGGCGTCGGTCTAGATTGCGACTGTTCAGAAAATCGATAAAGTCCTCAACTTCGGCGATCCGTTCCGGCGGAAGTGCTTCGAGCTTATCGATCAGTTCGCGGATATGGTTGCGTTCAGTGGCCATCGGTGATTTCTCCTGGATATTTGCCCATGTGGTTAAAATCCATCAGTAGCAATATATCAACATCGTAGCATCTATTGTAAGTGCCACAATGTTCTGCCACAAATAAGACTTACAATTGACTGATCGTGCTATTTGGCGGTGGAAATATTTTGGATTAGATGCGCATCTTGGCCTACTTGATTATTGTTCAATCGATAGGAGCATTTCCGACATTTTTCCGACAACAGTAGTGCATAGTTGTGCATAGTCCGACATTTTGAGCAACGAACGCCGTCTTTAGACGTAATAAAAACAATCACTTACATTTGCGGCCATACCTACGAACTAGGGGGTCGGAGGTTCGAATCCTTCCGGGCGCGCCATTTTAGAAGATAAATCAACCGGTTAGAGGATCTCGTTTAGCCGGTTTTTTTGCGGCATTATGTAGCAAATGCACATTGCGGACTCACAGGCTGAGTCACCACCTGTGTCATGCTGGTGTCCTGTTCAACGCACCCGGGGACCGTCATGCA
>JBDLIZ010000122.1:0-11312 GCA_039714615.1 Pseudomonadota bacterium
TAATCGGGATAGGGAGCTACTCAAGTAGCCCCCTCCCACAGCACCGTACATACGGGTCCGTATACGGCGCCTAGCCTGCTATGGAACGCGAACTAAATAACTTCCCTAACGTTAGATACTCGAAGGAACGGCTGTGTAATTCCACTGAGGCAGGACATCATCAAAAACGATCCGCATGGTTTCTTTGAAACCCTCAGAATACTTCCTTCCTGTTTCATAAACTTTGTCAATGATATTGGCTTTTACCCGTAAGCCTGCCTTGGTTTTTGTTTTTCCTATGAGCTCTTTGACAAGTTCGTGGCTTTTTAAAATAACGCCTTTCAACGATCGCGTAATATGGGGGAACAAGCGATGCTCAATCGGGTTCCATTTCGAGGCATAGGGCGGATAGTGAGCCACGCGAATCTCGATGCCGATTTTATCGGCAAGCTTCTGTAAATCTTGCTTGAAAATATAATGACGATAAGAGTTACTGCCGCCGCTATCGACTAACAAAAAAATCGAGGTGGCCCCTGGGTAATCATATTTGCCTCGGTTATACCACCAACGCCGGATCGAATCACAAGCAAATTCGCTGGTCTCTTTACTGATCCCGATATTCACATACGCACTGTTGTTCTGTACGTCGTAAATCGCATGAGGGATTGCAATCCCTTCGGCCAGGTGCGAAAAATCATGGTCAAATACCTCAATCTCCTCTTGAGTATATAACTCCCCGTCTCGATACAGATCGCCTATCGGCTCTTTTTTTTCGTGTCTACGCTGATGATTGGGTTGCCACTGCCTTGGTATTCGGTTTTCAAACCCGCGATGTGCTCAAACTGCGCATTACGATCTCGATGCTCGCCGGTGCTCAGGCGTTTTTGCGCTTTACGCTTCACATAACCGTGCTTTTCCAGCAACTGCTTCACCACCGGCTTACTGATCCTAATCCCTTCGGCGCTCATATGATCGATAATCTCCTGATACGTCAGATTCGTCCAGCGTATTTGCTCTTGCATCGGATCCCCGGCCGTGTAATTCTCTAAAACCATCAGGAATATCTCGTCAATCTCCTTGATCGTCTCCAAGGCGCGTTTCCTACCGGCGCCTGCTTTTCGAATTCGATCCTCGGGACTCGCCCCCTTCAACTCATCCAACTCGGCTAATCCACGACCGATCGTCTTAGAATCGCATCCCAATACACAGCAAAGATAACTGATTCCACCATAGGGCAATTTTCTTGCCTCTAAAGCCGCATAGCGCCTTTTATCCTTCTCTGACAGACTCGTATAAAACGCTCTCATTTGCTGTTCATAGGCTGTGTTGTAAGGCTTAAGCATTTCGCATCAGGCACCGTTTAATGAAATTATTTCCGATTGCTAAAATCCTATAATTATACTAAATATAACGCCTTACTTGGGGAAGTTATTTAATGCGCGTTCCTAAGCTGAGAGCTTGTCCTTCAAAAATCGTTAAGTCTGAGTCCTTTCTTTCTTTATTTGAGCCTGTCGGTAGAGAATGAATAGCAGCAGCATGCCCAAGGGGAGCGTCATTCCTCCCAAAAACCACAGCCATTGAGGTGCTGCTGGTCTAGGTGTATCGTTAGGGGTCGTGGTGGTCGTCAGGCGTTGGTTGAGCCCAACCAATTGATCGTTCTGCAGGTTGATAAGACGCTCCTGTTGAGATATCACTGTTTCTAGGCGTTGAATTCTATGGTTGATCTCTTCGGTTTCCAGACGACGCGATTCGGCAAGTTCCTGTGCCAAGCGTGCGGATTTTTCCAGGTTGTCGATGTATTCTTGGGGGGCCACGGTCAATATTCCCGATTCGTTGGCTTCATCCTTTTGGGTGATGATATGCAGCTGCCCAGAATCTTGGGTTTGCGCTGAAGACTGTTCCTCGAATTCAGGCATCGTATGCACGGATCTTTCATCGGTCTCAGAAATTCCTTCTTTTGGCTTGGTTTCTTTAGTAGAGGTTTGCCGTTGTTCTTCAGCCTGAAGTATCGGGGTTGGTGACTGATTGGCCGCTACAGGATCACCGACTTTTGGCGCCGTTGCCGTTGCATTGGGCGAGGGTCTGACCCGCCGCGATCTGTTACGCCACTGTCTATTCTGTAACTTGACCTCGGCAATGGCCTGTTTATGGCTGGTCTGATTTAGTGCCTCTTGGCCCGGAATTCGTAAATTAACATCGGATTTGAGCCCATTGATGTTTTGTTTGATAAAGGCCTGTGGATTGGTCTGTTGGATAGCAATCATCATCTGAACTAGGGTGACATTGTTCTGTGAAATAAATTTCTTTGCAATGGTCGTCAAGGTATCACCCCGAACGGACTGATAGATTTCAGGCGTTTTTTTTCCTTCCTCCAAGAGTTCTGGTGTATCGGCTTTCCGTTCCGCTGTTTGCGTTTGAGGGACTTGCGATGGATCGTTATCCGGCGGTGTCTGAGCTGTTCGGGAGGGTTCAGAAACAACCTCTGGCGGTATGATAGCGATTGCAGGGGCGTCTAGCTCAATAGTGTATTCGCGCAGTAGCCTCCCCTTATGCCACTGTACCTCGACTAAAAAATTTAAGGTGGATTGCTGGATAGGTGATTCGGTGCTTACTCGTATGTAGGTGTTGTCACCGTCACTAATCGGCCGGCTAAATGTAAACCGGTCCAGTATGGCCGCGCGGTTTATACCTACCCAGTCGAAATCTCTGGGAGAAGCTACTGCCGCACGCAGATGGTTGAGGTCTTCAGGAACTACGGCAAGTAGCTCGATCCTTGCTTCCAGGGGGGCGTTGAGTAGGGACTCAACCTTGATACCTCCCAGCCCTAGGGACCAACTGGGCTCAGAAAGAAGGCAAAGTGACAAAATGACATACCCATGTAGTCTGCGTAAATGGACATTTAATGTCATGGAGTTTTCCTAGCTATACCCATGACGGATGGGTTTTCGGGTGCGCAGAATGCGTCGTGTTTGTCGCAGAGCAAGACAGAACACATAAGGCATAGTTATTCCTATAGTTTTCGTGTTCTAAAGACGCTATACGGCAAAGGTGGCGTGCTATGTGTCCTGAAAATTCGTCCGTCATGGGCATATTGTATAAACGCGAATAGTGATCGGACAATGCTGTTTCAATACCTCTCAGATGTGCGTAAGAAAGGGCCCAGTAGCCTGATCGAGAGTAAGTAACAACACCTCATTGTACGTCTCGTACTTCGTCAGCATTGTATTGATGAAGGACTGGTAATTATTTCCTTTCATCAGGGGAACTGTCTCATTTATCTCATTGGTTTTTTATGGCTGAGAATTAAGGAATACAATACGGCATAACCGTACACGGCGAGCATGAAGCTGTTCAGCGATTCATGACCCGGAATCCGGAGCGGGAAACAGGGATTAGTGAAACCTGAAATACAAGGGTGATCAAGGGAAAAATGATCAGACAGGGAAAGTATATACCAGGTGTCAGGGTGAACAAGTCCGATTTGGCCCGTATCTTCGGTGTGGAACAGCGGATGGTTGATATTTGGTTGTGTAAAGGGCTGCCTTATATAAAGAAGCCCAAACCAAGAATGGATGAACCTCCTGACGAGCGTGAATGGCTATTTGATACTGCTGAAGTTATTGAGTGGTGTACCTCAACGCCTCATATCAACAATGACTGGTAGGATCTAGGTGATAGATCAGCGGTTACCCTGGTCAGCTGTTATTAAACCTTTCTTTCTTATGGTCTTGTGCCGGGCATTGTTTGACGCCGTGTTTTCTTGTAGAAATAGCTATCCTTCTGCGCTTAACGAGGCTAATTCACCGGGGTGAGTTGATTCCCTAACTCTTCTGTCATCTGGATATCCTCGACTAACCGATCCAAAATAAACAACAACAAGCTCGAAACCCACTGGGCAGGCCTGTTCGTTCGAAAAATTATCCTTAATGGGTATATCATACCCCCCACGCATGACAATCGATGCACATAAGGTATCGATTCCCGTCTTCGCGCGAGGCAAAATTTACATTTTTTACATCTTATGAAGATTACGTTTCGATCTACATTTGAGACGAGACGGCGGTGAAACAGTGGTCACAGCCAAATGAGTAAGCGCTCCATAGCTAGTGAGGGTATTTAGTGATGAGATATATATTATTGATATCTATCATATTTTATATAACTGATGTTGTTGGATCTAATGATGCTGGGCTTTCACCTTTGATAGTGTATGAAACCCAGGGAGATTTCGATGACATTAAAGAGGATATCGAAATGGCTATCATCGATCGGGGGCTATTGGTCAGTGGAACGCTGCATATCAGTGACATGCTCAATCGCACCGGGTCGGATTTAGGTTATCGACGGCCGGTCTATCACCAGGCTGAGTCAATCGAGTTCTGCAGTGCCTCTGTATCTCACCTGATGGTGAGTAGTCATCCAGCCAATGCGGCAATTTGTCCTTTCACCATCGCCGTTTATAGCTTGCACGCCGATCCGGGAAAGGTGTATCTGGCATTTCGTCGGATCTATCTAGCGGGAGAGGCAGAGAAGACCAGTCAGGTGATTTTTGAGCTGATGGATAGTATCGTGCGGGATGTGATCGAGTGACTTCAGCTTGGATCTAGGTGGTACGCAACGCAGTTGCGGATTCATCAAAACAATATCGAAAGGGCGCTCATGAAGCAAGATATGATCAAGAAAGGGCTCAATCTGATCGAAAATGCTGGGCTGGTGATTATTCTCATCGCTACCTTGGTGGCGATTACCCAAGAGGTTTGGGTCATCATCCAAGCGCGAGAGGTGAGGCTTTCCGATCTGCTGTTGTTGTTTATCTTTCTCGAAGTCGTGGCTTTGGTGGGGATTTATTACGAAAGCCACCGTTTGCCAGTACGATATCCACTTTACATCGCTATTATCGCCTTAGCACGGTATATCATTCTCGATTCCAAGGACCTTGTCCCCTGGGGGCTGGTGGCCGTCAGCGTGACCATTTTAGTGCTTACCATCTCGGTGTTTCTACTGCGGATAGGACACTCACGTTTCCCTTATAAGGAGGGGGATTAGCCACCCGTCTTTCTCGGACAGGCTCCTAGCGGATGCGATGGGTTGCGTTTTGGATGACATCCTCTACCATTTGTTATAATTGTTGTATTCTATATTGAGAATTCAGCTTAACTGTTGTTATCAAAAGAACAAGTTTTGAGCGTGGAAGGTCTGATAACTATTCTTTTAAAAACTGGAATATAGGAATAATATATAATTAAACCAAATGGTTGATATCTTATTATCGCCATTGTCTCCAGCCTGGTACAGAATATGCAAAAGGAGTGTCGTGGATAATCAACACGCTGGAGTTTTTCGCTTCCGGCTTTCTAGGCATCGCTGCGCCAATCACTATACCCTTAGAAATATGGTTATAGCGATTTAGGGACAGCATAGAATTAGTCTGTGGCCAAGCGCAAATGCTCCAATGGTGCGTGAGACGCTATAATATCTAGAGCTTGTCATGTGCTCAGGAGGATAGGGATGTCAGTTACCCCTAGTCACTGGTTTTACCGGCGTGTTGAGACCACTTTAAATTTATTCGTTATACGTGGAGGATGACATGTCAAAGAGGGACAGTAGACTTAAATCGGTGGACTGGATAAAGAAAATCATTATTCGGCAGGGGAGGGCGGCTCTTTTTTTCCGACGGTCGCTATTCTGCATCTTTTTTCTGAGCTTCGTCACCTCTTGCGCCGATCTGGCGGGTCCGAAATACAAACAGCCCCAGACCCCGGTGAAACAGGCATGGTCACAACAGCCGGAAACTCAGGTATCGGCGGATGAGGCGATTAGATCGGATTGGTGGACCGGGTTTGGTGATCCCTATCTCAATGAACTTGTCAAACAGTCGATTACTGGTAATCAGAATTTGCGGATTTTTGCCGCCCGTATCGAAGATGCCGGGGCGAACATCAAGGTAGATAGGGCCAGTTTATTCCCAACGATTGGTGCTGATGCGACTGCCACCTTCAGTCGAACGGTTGGTAGCGAGAATTTTGAGGGAGATAGCATTCAAAAATCTTACACGGCTAAAGTTGCCGATCTGAATTGGGAGCTCGATATCTGGGGTAAGACCAGAAAGGGTGTTAATTCTTCCAAGGCCGGCTACAAGGCCTCGGAATGGGATTGGCGAGCGACCTATTTGACCTTGGTTTCCGATGTGGCGAGCCGGTATTTTTTGATCCGACAGCTCGATGAGCAGATCGAGAAGCAGGGCGAGACTCAAGATCGTAATCTATTGTTGTTAGGGATCTATGAGGCCCAGGTCGGTGAAGGTCTTTTACCCGAGGCGCAGTTGCTTAGCCAAAAGGCGGAAATTGCCAGCTTGAGGCAGCAATTGGAGGATTTGCGACGTCAACGGCAAGTAGCGGAGCTGAGTTTGGCAACCCTGTTGGGTATCCCAGCGGGCGAGTTAACGGTCCCAAAGGCCAATCTTACCAATGTGGTAAAGCTTATGGATGTCCCTGCGGGGCTGCCTTCGGAGTTATTGAAACGCCGCCCAGATATCATTGCGCAGGAGTACCGGGTGCTGGCGGCCCATGAGCTCGTAGGGCAAGCGAAGCTGGAAAAGTTGCCTACTATTTCGCTTACTGGTGCTGTTGAGGGATCAGGGCCGAGTGCCGCACTCTCGGAACTGATAAAGACCTGGACTTTTGGGCTCGGGCCCAGTATTAGAATACCGATATTCGATAAAGGCATAGAGGCCAGAATAAAGAAGAGAAAGGCGTCAACGAAGGTTGCGGAAGAAACCTACAAAGATACGGTTATGAGGGCCTTTGAGGAGGTGGAAATCTTGTTGACCAATCTTAATTCTAGAATTAAACAAAAGGCATTACTGGAAAATCAGATTAAACATCTATCGATCGTCAAACAGACGCGATACGCACAGTTGGAGGAGGGCCTGGTCTCGCAGCTCCAGGTCTTTGAGACGGATCGCACTCTATTGGCCGCTGAACTCGCCAAGTTACAAACACATCAACAAATCCTCTCGGATACGGTTACGCTATATAAGGCCCTGGGTGGTGGATGGCTATCGGAGGATGTGCAACCGACGGATTTATGATTTATACCCATGACAATTGAGTTCTCAGAGCTTGTGAATAAATCCCCACGCGAAGCGAGGGTGTTCCTGGGCGTGTCTGGCAAGGCGCGGGAGTCCCAATATCTGGGAGTGTGGCGAGTTCTACATGACCTGATATTGGGGGACCTGCAACGTGGCCAGGCGCGTTCAGGGACGCCCGCAGCCGTGGGGGGTTTATTCACAAGCTCTCAGAACATATAGTACGTCGCCTTTGCCGCATAGCGGCGTTAGCGCACGAAAACCATAGGAATTATTATGACTTACGCGTTCCGCCTTACTCCACAACAAACTCTATGCACTCTGCACTCCTGAAAACCCATCCGTTATGGGTATAGCTGGTAGCGATAAATAATATGGAGGTAGTCCTTAAAGCCAGGTCCCACCTCGAAATGGGAGAGATAAGGATCCGGCATAGCCCCTTTTCTGTAGGGCGTCATGAGCCGTCCTTCAGCAGCTACACCAATGAGGCGGTGGCCCAACTTTCACGACGTCACGCACGTCTTTTCGAGGAAGACGGAACTGTCTATATCGCCGATTTAGGTAGCACCAACGGTACTAAATTAAATGGACGTAGTCTGCAGGGCAGACCTGAAAGGGTTCGCTCAGGGGATGAAATATGCTTTGCGGAACAGTTGGTTTATGTCGTGGAGATCGAAAAAGAAGCCGCTGACGAAACGGTCCTGGTGCCGACCACATCGTCGATTCGCCTTGCCTTGCAACCCTTGAAGGATGATGCACAGGTTGAGCCGATCGTCGTTACCCGGTTTCCTTTTCTCATCGGGAAAACCGATGACGTTTTTTCGCGTTACAAGGAGCACTGTGCTCGAGAGGTCAATTACCTCTCCCGTCGCCATGCCTTGATCTATAAAAAGGACGATCAACTTTACATCGAAGATCTAGGCAGTACCAATGGAACGTTTGTCTCAGGAGATCGCCTGGATGAGCATGCAAGGGTGTTACACGACGGTGATACCGTGGCCATTGGAGGTGATTTTTTTGCCTATACGGTAAAATTGCAAAAGGAGTCGGAAAAAGAGCCTGAAACGGTTATTCATACCCGTAGCAATGTGCCTGAACAGTCCACTGGTGAATCCGCCGATGGGGAAAAAACAACTTTTATTTCGACGGCCACTTCGTTCCTGGATATTTTTTATCTCCAAGATGATGCCGAACAAGTAGAGAAGGCCGGCGGGGATGATAAACAAACTGGGCAGTCTTCGAACGGTGGTCGAACCGATACCAGTTCCCGTTCGAAATCAAAACCCACCGGCTTCTTTGGAAGGGTGCGCACTTTCCTTGGAGAACTCAGAACAGTCTTTGTAGGACCAGAGCGCGATGGTAAATCCCAATGGATATGGTGGGTTGCGGGGATCGTCGGTTTGCTAGCCATTGGGTTTGCCCTGACGTTCATAGGATCGGAGGAACAACACTTAAAAGCATTGTTAGCAGAAAAGAAATTTCGGGAGGGTGCAGTACTTGCCAATGGTTATCTACGCGAACATCCTAATGATGACAGGGTCGTTGAGTTAGCCACGGAGGCATTAGTAAAATCGGTAGTGCCGAATTGGCTGGACCGGCTGAACGCAACGCAATACCCCGAGGCAAAGTCCCTGTTAGAGAAGACTAAGGGTTTGACTCAATACAATAAAAATGGTCTCGAGATGTTAGCGCTTCTAGGGTGGATAGTTGATCTAGAGGGGTTTATGTACGCCCGGGGTGGAGCCCAAGCGCCTATCGTTCTGTTTGAGCATGAGGCCGAAATGGGGTCGCTGATCGCATGGTGGGAAATCGATCCGCGGGGGCATAGGCGATTACTAGCCAGACTGCAAAGATATCAACCCGCGTTTAAAGACGCCTATGCGCGAGCCTTGAGCAATTTGCGCACCCTGCGCAGTGAGCAGGCGCTTTATCTCAAAGCTATCAAGAATTTGAAGGATAAGATCGAGACTGAGCTGTCGGCTCAACGGGCAGCGGCCTTGTCCGCAACCCTAAGTGATTTCGCCAAACGATATCCAAAGATTGAGGGTATTAACAAGTTACAAATCGACCTCGAGAATTATCTGGGGTTTGAGAAGGCGATACAGGTCGGTGATCTGGATAAGATCTTGAGCCTCCAGACTGAGCTTGTATTTCTAACCAAACCCTTTAGGGATCATGCCAGCAAATTGACAGCGACTGCGTTGCCTCCTGAAAATCTATTATCGCAATATCGAAAGGCGACCCAAGCCTGGCTATCAGGTACGCCGCAGCTTGCGATCGAGACATTGGAAGGTATGCGTGGCGGGGACTGGGATGAAATCATAAATAGCAAACTGAATCGTTACCTGGAAATCGAACAAGGTTATCAGACCTTGCAGCAAGTTCGTGGTGCCGAGGATTATGGCCAGCGTCTGGTGGCGTATTACAGCACCTTGGATCAGACCCAGGATGTGTATTACCAGCAGGCGATCGAGGACGAATTCTTAAGCTATAAGGAGGCCATACAACAGCGTGCCCAGGAGGCCCTGCGGAATGCCCAGCAGCAGTGGGCCGCCTATCAAAATAATGGGCGTATTGATGGTCTGGATCGGGTCGATGGATCCGTATCTAAAACCTATCGTAACCGGGCTGCTCGATTATCAAAGGCTTATGAACATTTAATAGCGGGTTCTCAGCTTTATGATCTATTGCGAGTGGATTTATCACGGTCCTGGAAGCGGCTCAGTGGTGAGGTCTTGAATGAGGTCAAACGCCAGCGCCAGTGGCTCATTGATTTGAATCTGGTGCTCGAAGCTTCTTTACTAAAAGCAAAGTTAGATCTTCTTCCGAATCCAGAGGGCAGCGCCCATGAATGAAAATAGGCAGCAGCCAAAAGGTCTGTCAATAGCGCTGGAAGACCACGGTGCTGAGGGTATCTCTATTCTTACCTCTGAACCCAGGCGCCTTATTCTATGGTTGATCTATCTTGTATTCGCGCTACTTGTTGCTGGTTTCGCATGGTCATTCATTGGTCGAGCTGATGTCATCGTTCGGGCGGAAGGTAAGCTTGCTCCTGAGTCTGATGTGCGCCGTGTGTACGCTCCCGCCGCCGGCGAGTTGGTGGACATCTATATGGCGGAAGGCAGGCCCGTATCTAAGGGTGATGTCTTGGCCAGAATCAATTCATCCACGGCAATAGAGGCGGCCACTCGGGCGCTCGACGCCAAGGAGAAACTGCGAAATGCGCTGCAAAAACGCAAGCTGTTTCCGGCACAGAAAAAGGCCATGGAACACAAGATCTCGGCTCTGAAGGTACAGTTAGAGGCGGAGGAGCAGGCCCACCAGCGGCGGACTCAGGAAAGTATTGCAAAGTTGGCCGAACAACAGAAACTGAATCTGCAAAAATCTAGGGCGTTGCTCGAGAAGGCGGAAAAAGACAGAGAGCTTGCCAGATCTGAGTGGCAGAAATACGTGCGACTCTATAACAGGCCTGGTCACGGGGGAGTGTCTAAAAATCGTGTGGAACAAAGTGAAAAGGCATACGAAGGCAAGCGAGTGGACTATGAGTTGGCGAAGGCCTCTTTGCATGAGTTCGAAATCAAATCAAAGGCTGAAATTACGAGAGAAAGAGATAGGATCCAGAAAAAATCCGAATTCCTCGAGAGCCTGTATATTCAATACGAGGAGCAGAGCTTAAAACTCGAAGAGGCCGAAGGGCGGGTCGAAATGCAGGTCAGGATCGCCCGCAACGCAGCCGAGGGCGCTGCCCGGGTTACCTTCGAGGATATCGACGAAGACAATTTTCTTCGCATCAAGGCGCCGGTATCCGGTGTGCTGACCAATGTGGCCTTTACCCAGATAGGTGATAAGGTGGATGCCAAGACCCCCATAGCAGGTATCGCGCCTGAAGATGCACGTATGGTACTGCAAGTTGCCATTCCAGAGCGGGATAGGGGATTTCTGAAAGAAGGAATGAAAGTGAAGTTGAAATTCAATGCATTTCCTTATCAACGTTACGGTTTTATTCAAGGAGTGCTGGAGTACATCGCACCTTCTACGTCGGTTGATAAGTCATCCAAGAAGCTGATTTTCAAGGGGCGCATCAGCTTGGAGCACAACTACTTTTCGGTAGAAAGTATTCACTATCCCTTGCGTTATGGTATGACTGCATCGGCAGAGATAGTCGTTCGTAAACGAAGATTAATAGATATGGCATTGGATCCATTACGCAAGGTTGCTGCTTCCCTTCAATACCCATCGTTTTGGA
>JBDLIZ010000123.1:0-11290 GCA_039714615.1 Pseudomonadota bacterium
GCTTTATGGGTAACTTGGCCGTTTTGGCCTCACCACGCTGTTTCTGTCCACGAACGAGTTTACCTGTTCTGCCTATCATTTGCGTTGGTCCACGATCTTGATGGGGTTAGTGTATCCCAATTGTTGCTGCAGATAAGTCACCAATTGATTGGCGGCGTAATCCCAGTCCAGCTTGATACCGAGGTCTGTCAACCGGGTGACTGGCAGGCCCGGGAACCCACAGGGGTTGATGTGTTTGAAGGGCGACAGGTCCATATTCAGATTGAAAGCTATGCCATGATAGCTGCAACCACGGCTGACACGCAGCCCGAGTGAGGCGATCTTGCGACCCGCCACGTAGACGCCAGGGGCATGCGGATCGGCCTCGGCATGGACCCCATAGTGGCTCAGAAAGCCAATCAGGGCCTGTTCCATATTCGTGACCAGGCCCCGAACGCCCAGACCCAGGCGACGCAGATCGATCAGTAGATAAATGATCACCTGTCCCGGGCCATGATAGGTGACCTGACCGCCGCGATCGACCTTTATAACGGGGATGTCACCGGCGTCCAGGACATGCGTGGGGTCACCATTTAGCCCTAGGGTGTATACCGGAGGATGTTCAACCAGCCAGAACTCATCGGCCGAGTCGGCGTGGCGCTGCCGGGTAAAGGTTCGCATGGACTCCCATACCGGTGTGTATTTACGCAAACCGAGCTGTTGGATAACCAAGGGTAGCACAGGTGTATCGGCGTGGTTTTCTAAAGTGACATGAGTACGGCTTCGCAGGCGCTGAGGTCCCCGTAGATATCATCCAGTTGCTGCCTGCTCGTCGCGGTGATGGTGACGGTAATGCTGATGTATTTGCCTGTTGCGCTATGGGTGCTGGAGATGGCGTGCTCGGGTATATTTGTGACATGATTGCCGACGATAGCGACGACCTGATCCTGGAAGTCAGGGTGGGCACGCCCCATAATCTTGACGGGGAAGTCACAGGGAAATTGAAATAGTTTGTCTTGGTCGATAAGCATGGTGTCAAATTTTGATAATGAGACATAATTAAGATATAGGCCTAAACCCTCAACGGCCCTTCCGGACCACGGAAGTTGGAACCTTATTATGGCAAAATTATTAGACAATAGCAGACCCCGGTAAGTTTATGCGCCTACCATACGACACCTTTGTATTTACCCACCGAGTGCTTGAAGGGTGTACCGTGCGTCTGGGCTACCGCCTGGAGGGGGGAGGGCAGAGACTTGAACTGGAAGAAACGCTACAGCTGCCGTTTGCAATGCAGCGCGATGAAGACCATCGTGGCGATGTCGATGCGGCATTGACAGGTCTTCATCTCATCGGGGGTATTTCCTATTGGAAAATCTGTTGTCCGATGAATATTCAGATAATGAACGCTGCCATATCGCCCTGGGATACCACATTCTGGAACGAGGTCTATACTCAGGGTCTGGGAGAGTTTTATTACCGCAACAAGATCAATCCCCAGGATAGGGTCGCGTTTCCCCAACAGGGAAAATGGAACAACCGCGATTTCACTCCCCAACAAGCAGAGGGTGAGGCCTTACTTCTGGTGGGCGGAGGCAAAGATTCTGTCGTCTCCCACCAGATTTTGCGCCGGGCGAAACAAGCCCATCAGGTCTTCTATGTGGGAGACTCACAGCAAATCGAGCCCCTGATCGCCGGTTTTCAGGCACCTCGATTGCTGGTGGGGCGTCGCCTGGATCCCATACTTTTCGAACTCAATGCCTCGGGTGCCCTGAATGGTCACGTCCCGGTTTCCGCCTATTATGCCTTTGTCGCCCAGCTGATTGCCGTGCTGGGAGGGTTTGGATCTATCATCGCTTCAAATGAACGCAGTGCATCGAGTGCGAATCTGCATATCGGGCCTTTGGAGGTCAATCATCAGTGGAGTAAGGGGGTTCGTTTCGAGAGTTTGTTTCAACAGTGGCAGAGACACCACTTAAGGCGTATCCCGACCTATTTCAGTGTGCTCAGACCGTTGAGTGAGTTGCATATCGCTAGTTGTTTCTCTCGCTTCCCCGCACATTTCACCCACTTCAGCTCATGCAACCGAAACTTCCGTCAGCGGGGCAGGCGGCCTGCAGATCGCTGGTGTGGGCGTTGTAGCAAATGTATATTCGTTTTTACCATGCTCGGCCCGTGGCTGGAGGAACAAGACATGGGGCGCATCTTCGGCGGCAACTTTCTAGCCGATGATGAAAACCTCTCCACACTTGCGCAACTTCTGGGGCTGGAGGGCCATAAACCCTTCGATTGTGTGGGGACCCCCGATGAGGTTGCCGCCGCCTTATACCTATGCCATACCCAGGGCAGGTATCATGATCTGCCCGCGCTGAGGATGTTAGCAGAGCGGGTGCTCCCTCGGATCATCGATCCCGATCGGTTGGTCGAGTCGCTGTTGACCCCGGTAGACGAACATCTTATTCCCCAAAGGTGGGTGAGTCTGTTGCACGAATTTCTGGAAGTCGGTAGATCCGGAGCGGAATTATAGGTTTCGGAATAGAAGGCCGTTCGGTCCTGGCCGCCTACAGACGCTGGGGAAGCGACTCGTTAGTCGTGTTGACCGATGAGCCGCCTCCTGCCACATCGTCACTGGATCCCGAGATACCATGGTTGTCGGCGCAAGCGGCCTTGCACTTGATCAAAGAGTTGGATCTTCTAGTCAAATCACCGGGCATTACACCGAGACACCCCTTTTTAACCGAGGCCCGAAACCGTGGTGTTAACGTGACCACGGCCACTAACCTCTATCTGGAAAAGGTACTCGCCAGCGGTGCCCCGGTGATCGGTATTACCGGTAGCAAGGGTAAGTCCACTACGGCGACTCTGGTCCATCGGCTGTTGCTGGCGGCCGGCAGGAAGGCGGTTCTGGCGGGCAACATCGGTACACCGAGTCTGGATGTACTGGATGATGTTCTAGCCACCGGAACGATCACGGTATTAGAGCTTTCCAGTTATCAATGTCATGATCTTGTCTTGGGTCCAAACGATGCCGTGATACTCTCCTTGTTTCCCGAGCACATGGACTGGCACGGGTCGGTGGAGGCCTATTACAAGGCCAAATTCAGGATTGCTGAACATCAAAGAAAAACCGATCGCAGCTATTACAATGGCGCTGAGAAGATCTTGCACCGCCACCTGCCCTTGGGTCCTGCACAACATATCGCCTATAACGTTCCCGAGGGCCTGCATTTCCGGGATGGCTGGTTCCGGGATGGTCAAAGCTTACTTATCAAAGACCAACACATGCGCCTACCGGGTGATCACAATCGCATCAATGCCCTTGCCGCATTCGCTGCTGCAAGGCCCTACGGGGCTGAAGACCAGCATCTGGAGTCTGTGCTTGCCGGTTTCGAAGGTCTACCGCATCGGCTGGAAGCCTTGGGCCTCTATCAGCGGATTCGCTGGATCGATGACTCGATATCGACGGCCCCTGAGGCCACCCGGGCCGGAATAGAGGCCCTGAGCGATGTGGATACCTTGATCGTAGGAGGGGCGGACCGCGGTTACGATTTTATGCCCCTGGCCCGGGCGATCATGCGCAGCACGCTTCGGTATGTGATTCTGCTCCCACCTGGCGGGGCGGCTGTAGGAACGGCCCTTGGCTCGATCAATTGTAAAAATGAACCTATAAAAATACATGAGGTTCCCGATATGCAAGAGGCCGTAGTGTGCGCCGCCCAAGTGACCCGAAAAGGGAGAACCTGCCTATTGTCACCTGCATCGCCAAGTTACGGTATCTACCGGGATTTCATCGAACGCGGGGAGCATTTTCGCCGGTTGGTGCAGGGGTTAGGGAGCAGGTTGGAGAGGCGGTAGAGGGTATTGGAAGAATCCTTATTTGAGCTTTCTTGCACCAGTGACAAACGAGACTTCCGTATATCTTCCAAAAATTCTCAGGGTCAAGATGGATCTGATTCTTCAGCGCTAAAACAAAAAGTGAACACAGGAAATTCTAACCCATGAGCTCAACAAGCCAAGTGACCTATCCGCAAGCCATTGATCAGCATGAGCAACCAGATCTCCAGGTCGCCGAACCCGTTGCTGATCCGGCGCAGGGAGAGCTGTTCGACAGCGGCTATCCTGCGATGGCCAATCAGTATCCGCAACTGCGTTTTATGGGCAGTAAGTATCGTCTGCTGCCCTGGATTCACAAGATCCTCTCCGGCCTTAAGTTTGGCACGGTGGTCGATGCCTTCTCCGGCTCCGGGTGTGTGGCCTATTTGTTCAAGGCCATGGGCAAGCAGGTGGTCACCAACGATTTTCTTAACTTCAGCGCCACCGTCTCCAGGGCCCTGATCGAAAACCCCGGCCATCATCTGGGCGAAGAGCGCCTGGAACAGCTATTAGCCTATGATCCACGCCATAAGCGTTTCATCGAGCGCACCTTCTCTGGAATATTCTACACACCTCAGGATCTGCGTTTCCTGGATCGGGTCTCCTGGAACATCGGCAAGCTGGACGATGACTATGAACGAGCCATTGCCCTGGCTGCGCTGATCCGTTCCTGCGTCAAGCGACAGCCCCGCGGGGTCTTCACCATTGCTGGTGACCCCGAACACTACAAGGACGGACGGCGGGATTTAAAGCTGACGCTACAGGAGCATTTTCTGGAGCAAGTGGCGGTATATAACAATGCCGCCTTTGATAACGGCCAACAGAACGAAGCCCGCCATGGCGATGTATTCGAGTGGGACGGCGAGCCTGCCGACTTGGTCTACATGGACCCGCCCTATGTGCCGCGCTCGGACGACAACTGCTACATGAAGCGCTACCACTTTCTCGAAGGTCTGTCTTGTTACTGGGAAGGCAAGTCGATCATGCCTGAGAGCAAAGTGAAGAAGATCGACAAGCCCTATACCCCTTTCTCCTACCGCCGCACCGCAATCGAGGCCTTCGATCAGATGTTTCGCCAATTCGCGGATAGTACTCTGATACTCTCATACTCCTCAAACGGCTATCCCGACCTCAGCGAACTTCGCCGACTCATGCGCCGCTACAAGCGCTCGGTGGATGTATTCGAACGCGCACACCGCTATCATTTCGGTAACCACAGTACCGCCAAGCGTACCCAGGTCCAAGAATACCTCATCATTGGCTACTAAGAACAACAACGCATGAAACGTTATCGGCAGACTCTTGGCGAGATTCTTGAGCAGCTTTCCCCCGTCGATACCAGTTGGCGTGATGCACACGCCGACAGGGTTATCCAACGTTTACAACAGATCCCGCAGAAGGCCGACTACAACCGAACCGATCTGTTGCAACTGCTCGATACCGAACATACCTCCGAGGACATTAAGCCGAAAGAATACTTCGAGGCGGGATTGACCACGATCCGCCTGTTCCTGGATCTTTCTAAGGATGAATTGACCGCCGAGTTGCGAGAACGGCTTGGCGGCACCCTCGGCATTACCCGTGCCAGGAAAGACCCCAAGGGGGTTTGTGAGACATTGGAGGCGATGGGGATCCTTGAGCGCATGAACCTTACCGTTAATACGCCCATCAGCTGGAGTGACTTGCTCACCGAACGGCTCAAAGGCGGACGCGGCAGTGCCATTAAGGGACAGCGCCGGGGCCGCTATTTGGAAGACTTTGTCGAGCAGCTGTTGATCGGGATCTTCGGCGAGAACGCCTACGATGCCCGCTGCCAGTTCACCGGTGCGACTGGCACCAGTACCGAGAAGACTGATTTTGCGATTCCGTCAAAGGATGACCCCGGCATCCTAATCGAGGCCAAGGCCTACGGGGCCACCGGCAGCAAACAGACCGACGTACTCGGCGACATCACCCGCATCGTCAGCGAGAAGCGTAACGATACCCATTTTTTGCTGGTCACCGACGGCATTACCTGGCGTGACCGCACCAGTGATCTCGCCAAGCTGGTGACCTTGCAGAACCAGGGCAAGATCACCCGTATCTATACCCAGTCGATGGCCGAGCAGCTGGAAGCCGATCTTGGGCAGCTAAAGGAAGAGCATGGGCTATAGACACAAAGGAAAATAACCAAGTACTGCAATGCGTAGGGATCGACGGGTCTGGTCTAGATTCTAGACCAGACCCTGGACCCTCTTCCTTGCTAGACCAGACCCTGGACCCTCTTCCTTGGAACGCCACACCTGGGCTGTCCCTGCAGCTACTTCTACTTCAGACGGCCCAGCACCAGAATCTCGACCCGGCGGTTCTCGGCGCGGCCTCTCTCGGTGTTGTTGCTGGCTATTGGCATGCTTTCACCCGCGCCCACGGTCACGATTTTGCTTGCGTCCACGCCCGCTTCAACCAGGTAATTGCGCACGGACGTGGCGCGTTGCTCGGAGAGTTCCTGGTTGTAGACGTCGTCACCGACGTCGTCCGTGTGACCGATGACCTCGATGTATGTGGCCCGTCTAAGCGGGTCCCCGGCGATTTCCCGGTTTTTCTCGAGGAGCTGCTTGCCTTGCGTCGTCAGCTCTCCGCTCCTGCGGGGGAACAGTGCAACGCTCGGGAACCTTAAGGCGTCTAGCGCGCGAGCCTCACCGACCACGATGATCTCCACCCGGCGGTTCTTAGTGCGACCCTCTTTGGTGTCGTTGGAGGCGAGCGGATCCTGCTGTCCTCGGCCCACTACACGCAGCTTCTCGGCCGGCGTTCCAGTCTCTACCAGATAGTCATACACCGACTCTGCGCGCCGCTTGGATAGATCTAGATTGTAGTTGGGGTCTCCGGTGCTGTCGGTATGACCTATAATGACGCCGGCGTAGGCCTCAGTCAGTTCCGGCCCCAACTTCCTGCGATACTCTTCGATGGCTTTTTTACCTTCTTCGGAAAACTCCGCGTTGTCAAAAGGAAACAGCGCTGCCGCGGGGATAACGACCGTGGAAACTAATCCCGACGGGGCACCCTCGATGACCTCGACCTGGGCATCGAGTGCAACAGTAGGCCCCGGGTCGCATCCAGAGTTGAGTCCTCCGTCTTTCCAAGTACCTGTAACGACACATTCGCCCTGACTGTTCCGGACATAATTCCAATGGGACTTACTGGGGGCGGGACCTGAAGACATACAGCCTGATACCGCTACAACGCTGCTGAAAAAAACGGCTGTGATGGCTGATTTATTTTTCAATTTCATGGAGACCTCACTTGTTGTATTTCTCGATTCCGTAGTTTTTAGGCCTTGACAGGAGCATCAAAGGGCTGGATTATCATCACCACTCCATAATCTCGCCCTGCAAGGTTCTCTCGACATGGCAAGAGCAGACCAGCCTGTTAAGATTGGCGCTTGTTCGGGTCAAATGCAAGCCTCTTTCGAAAAGTCGACATTCCGCACATCCTTCAGCCGTTTCCGGAATATAGCCCTTCATAGCGCCCTCCCAGCAACTTCAGCAAAGCCGCATGGTATTGGTTCAAATTCAGGACAAGCTCGCGTATTTGTCCAATAATCAGCACATGGGTACTGGTTCAGTCTGATTTCCACATTAAGAGGATGATTAGTCTATACTATTTTGCTTGAGGTGATCAGATGAAGCGGGCGTATGGGGGGGAGTTGATATGGTGCTAAACCAAGTACGTTGTCCATATTGTAATTCGGAGAAGTGCGAGGTTTGCCAGAGCTATGAAACGCTCAACAGTGGAAACAGGAAGCTGTATCAATGTTCAATTTGTCAGCGGGTATTTTCAGAGACTAAGGGAACCTTTCTGGAGGGCCTGAAGAAGCCCATGAGTCTGATAGTTAACAGCTCGGCGGGGTCACTCGGCGGGGTCACTCGGCGGGGTCACTCGGCGGGGTCAGTTCTCGCATCGTTGCATATTTCGCTACACGCGTTGGATTGACAAGAAACAGGCGCGAACGAGACATTATCCGTGATCTACAACGGCCTCAGTTTTTCTTCGTCTACCTCACGAACCAAGGTCCTTGCCAGCGCGAGCATCGGGTCGATCAGCGGGACGTCATTGAATGTCTTCTCCGGTAAGGCCAGGGGGATTTCCGTACATCCTAAAATAATGGCCTGAGCGCCCTGTTCGCAAAGTAGGTTCGCGTACTTTTCAAAGTTGCCTCGTGCCTTGCTGGTCACCGGAGTGACCGCCTTGATGCCCCAGGCCTTATTGTATATCGATTCATGTAGTTCAGGCTGTATGTCTTGGGGCACTTCCACGATCTTGAGTCCGCGGGATTCGAGCACATCGTTATATACATGAACCGTTCGGGTGCCGGTGGTGGACATCAGTCCGACGGTCTTGGCCTGAGGTTGAATCTGAAAAATCAGATCGGCAACCTCTTCCAGCATGTGCAGGATTTTTATCCCGATGGTGTGCTCTTGTATCAGTTCTAGAAGTCGTTGAAAGATCTTAGGGGCATGAAAGGTATTGCAGGGCACTCCCGCGACGATCCCCCGCTGTCCGATACAGGCCGCTTGCTCTGCCATTTGCATGGTCCGGAACATGCCCTCGGCCGGGTTCTGGGCAACCTTGTGTAATAAATAATCGGTTCTGTCGGCAACATCATGGGATCGTGAGAAATGATGCACCTCCAGATGATCTTGGTCGGTGCCGTCCGTGAGTGTGTTTTCGATGATTTTTTTGTGGAGTTCAACGCCGGCCATGGGGCCGACTCCTCCCCCGATTGCGATTATTTTTTCTTTTTTCATAATGATCTCTCCAGTTGATAGGTTGGGGTGAGGAACAAACCCCAACACGCCCTATCACAATGCCTCGCCATATCCATTTCTCTCATCGATACTCGCACCTGCGCGGTATGCAGATCAAGAGCTTATGCTATGTGAGTGCGATCACTTGCGGGATCTAGCCCGGATATTTCATAAATTGCGCGCGCCCTCGCTTGTTTGTTGCTTCCACAAAGAATTTTCCTCAGTTGCCCGTAATCTAAGGATACGCGACGCCTTCGGATAATCCCTTGTGAAAGCATCCCGCTGCTACGCAATCCTGCTTCGCTTGGGCACCGGCCTCAGGCATCCTGCCTAAGGCGTTGACTGCTTATCGCAGTTTACCCTGCGCGATCATCTCCTGAATTCATGAAATATTCGGGCTAGGTCTTACTCAAGCCATTGTAATACAGTATCCACCGTCCGACGCCACAGACCACCTTCGGGAATTGATTTCAGCGCGATCAGGGGCTGTTGTCTGATGTTCTTATCATTGAGGGCTACACTAACCTTACCATAGGCCATGCCCGAGTTCACGGGGGCATTTATCGCCTGTTTGAGGTCCATGGAGGCCGCAAGTGCCTGGTACTGTCCCCTGGGGATAGTGATGTACAGGTCTTCAGCCAGTCCCAGAGGTAGATTTTCGATCTCGCCCTGCCAGATCCGGGCCTCGGTGAGTGCTTCACCCGCACTGTAGAGCTTGTGAGTTTCAAAAAATCTAAATCCATAGTTCAATAGCGATTGACTGTTAGAGACGCGAGAACTCGGACCGTCGGTGCCCATTACGACCGAAATCAGTCGCATGGTGTCGCGTTTGGCCGAAGAGACTAGACAATATCCGGCAGTTTCCGTATATCCGGTTTTGAGTCCATCCACGCTTTCGTCTCGCCACAGCAGTTTATTGCGGTTGTACTGAGTGATGCCGTTGAAGGTGAACTTACGTATAGAGTAGCGGTGGTATTGATCCGGGAAATCGCGAATCAACGCCTGCGCGAGTAAGGCAATATCCCGCGCCGAAGAATAATGTTCGGGGTGGGGCAGGCCGGTGGTGTTCATATACTGGGTATTTTTCAAACCCAGCCCTTGGGCCTCGGCATTCATCATATTGGCAAAAGCCGCTTCGCTACCGGCGACATGTTCGGCAAGCGCGACACTGGCATCATTTCCTGATTGTACGATCATTCCCATGAGCAGGTCACTGACCTTCACGCGTTTGTTAACCTCGATAAAGGTTCGTGAGCCACCCATGCGCCATGCCTTTTTGCTGATCAGCACCTCATCTTCATGCCCGATATGCCCGTCAGCCAGGGCTTTGTAAACCACATATGCCGTCATGATCTTAGTGATACTGGCAGGGGCGATTCGCTCATCGACATTGTGTTCTACCAGCATCTCAGCGCTGTCATAGTCCATCAATAAATAACTGCTTGCTGCAAGTTTTGGTGCTGCTGGCACCGGAATGGAAGCGGCATGGGCCAGAGTAAGTGATAAACTGCAGAGTAACAGGGTGATACTTCGTTTCAGCATGTTCATGATTCCGATTGGAAAGTTACTTGATGTTTATCCGTCAAGATATATCGAATAAGGTTAGATTGTGTGAGCAACGCGAACCACAATCTGAACTACACGCTTTAACCCGCCTGAACTTTTACATGGATCCTGCAAGTGATGTTGCCTAAAAGGTGCAACATATTGATTCGTATAAAAATATGAGGCTGAGCGGAAATGTAGTCTAGGGAGTTGCCGTTAACGGACCTAAGGATAGAATCCTTAGGGTGATTTCCAAGGGGGCAAATATAGTTATACGGATCAATGGCTTGTGCTATGTTTATATGATCACCTACAGGATCTGGGTATTAATCAATGACTACTCGATAATCCTGCATGCCGAGCTGTTTCAAGCGTTGAGCGGTTTGATCCACCAAATCTACAGACGCTAAAGGTCCGATACGTACTCTGAACAGGGTTTGTTGTCGGCCGTTTCCCTTTTGAATGAGTGCCTGACCTAGATTATAGTCCTTAAGGCGTTTGAGCATCAGTTCTGCGTTCTGGCGGCTAGAAAATGCGCCGACTTGAATGTAGACGGAAGGCTTCGTCTCTAGTTGATGCTCAATGGCGTTTTTTTTGGGTTCGGCAATTCCCAGTGGCAAGGCTTGGATCTCCACTAATCCCGTACCTTTCTCCACGATACCTAGTTTTGTGGCTGCGGCATAAGAGAGGTCTATCAGGCGATTGTCGTGAAAGGGGCCGCGATCGTTGACCCGCACGACAGCTTTGCGCTTGTTTTCGAGGTTGGTTACCTTGACATAAGTAGGCAAGGGGAGTTCTTTATGCGCCGCACTCATGGCATACATGTCATAGGGTTCACCGCTGGAGGTGCGACGGCCATGGAATTTGCTGCCATACCAGGAGGCGATCCCTTTTTTCACATAACCATGACTGTTGTCGAGAACATAATAACGATTTCCTCTTACTACATATGACGGTGGGTTTCCATAACGACTCTTGGGTTCTATTTTCGGGACTGCATCCGCAATTCCAGTGTCTACATACTGATTACCAGGGCCATCCTCAGATGAAGTCTTTATGGAGCGCTCACCGCATGCCGAAAGCAGGGTAGCTGTCACCAGCAGGGT
>JBDLIZ010000124.1:0-11213 GCA_039714615.1 Pseudomonadota bacterium
GGATCGAGTTGATAGCGAAATAGTTCTCGATACGCCTCCTGGCGTGACCGCACATCTCGGCCGAGTTCCTGATAGAGTGCATGGGGCCGAATCAGCGGGTTCGTATCCCCTTGCGCATTCTGCCCATAACTGGACCAGGGATACTCCCCAGGATGTTCCACCATCCCGGTCCGCACAGGGTTTAATTCGATATATTGGTGACAACCAAGCAGGTAATCCTCTTCTCCCACCAGACACGAGCGGAATCGCCCCTCCCATAGGGTACCGGAACGCCGATAGGTACGGTTAATGTACTGGACATATCGCTGGCCCAAATGTTTCATCACCCGTGACGCTCCTTCGCCATCCTTGGGTGTCAACAAAAGGTGGACGTGATTGGTCATCAGCACATAGGCGTGGAGTTCGACCGCATGTCTTTTACAGGCCTCACCGAGATGGTCAAGGTAAAACCGGTAATCGTCTTCTGCAAAAAAGCAGGCTCCACGGTTGTTGCCCCGCTGGATGATGTGGAGGGGAATTGCCGCAAGCTTAAGCCGTGGGCGTCTTGGCATTGGCGATGCAATCCTGTACTAGCTTCGGTAACACAAGCATAGCAGATAAACGTGGTCTGTCCCCTATTGTCTCCATCCTATTGTCTCCAAAACACTACAGGAATTTAACTTGAGACCAACCTACGCTATTCGTTTTAGTATCAAGGCATAATCCGCGACTTCAGGTTATCTGAAGGTACGTCCCTGTACTAGCAAATTGCACTTACCTATCACTTACAGGCTTTTTCAACGAAAGCAAGATTTACGTAACTACTTGATTAAATTGGTGCCCCGGAGAGGATTCGAACCTCTGACCTGCCCCTTAGGAGGGGGCCGCGCTATCCTGCTGTGCCACCGGGGCGAATGTCCTTGGAAGGATTGATTATCTGTTAGGTACTCGCTACAGAGCCTTAATTGTGACATAGATGACCTAGGCCTGTCTTGTCTAAGATAAAACCGGGAAGGGGTAGTGGTTTGCTTAGCATATCCATGACGGATGGGTATGCTAGTCTGCCAGATCTTGCTGGTGTAGATTATCGAGCTATATCACCTCTATATCCCTGGATATTTGGACTAAATTGCCACGAGGGCATTGGGCGATGAGGGCGCCTATCGGTCCCCGACCAGGAATATAAGCATCGGGATGGATTTCCTCTAAAGGATAGAGTACGAAGGCGCGCCGGTGCAGACCGGAATGAGGCACTGTCAATCTAGTGTCATCGATTTGTTGGTCGCCATAGATCGGGATATCGAGGTCCAGGGTCCTTGGTCCCCAGTGTTGTTCGGTACGTTTTCTATGGTGAGTCCGTTTGATCCCCATGAGTCCATCGAGCAGATCTAGAGGGAAGAGCAAGGTTCGGAGCCTGGCTACGGCATTGATATAATCCGGTTGATCGACTGGGCCCATGGGCGAACTGCGGTAGAGCGCCGAGCGTGATAAAAATGCCGTCTTGCGTAATTCATCCAGCGCGCGATTAACCTGGGAAATAGGATCCTCAAGGTTGCTGCCGATACCGATATAGATGTCAATCCCTCGCTCGGGCACGCTATTTATGGACAAGGCGCATTTACTTATTTATTCAGAGTGCCCAAGGGGTTTTTCTGGCGCGATTCGATCGCGAACTCGTTGCTTTAGCTCCTTCGACTCGGGAAAACGACCCTCAACTTTTCTCGACCAAATCAGGTCGCCGTCCACTCGAACCTCGAATATGCCACCGGTTCCCGGGGCGAGTGCGACCTCTCCGAGCTCGGCCTCGAAGGTCGTGAGCAGCTCCTGTGCCATCCAAGCTGCACGCAGTAACCACCGACACTGAGTGCAATACCGAATTTCTACTTGCGGCTGATTCACCATTCCGAACACTCCTTCACTCATTCGCAAGGTTAAGCTAAAAGAACCCTAAGACTGTCATGCATCCGGAGCAATGTCACGCGCACGGAGAAAATTCGTGCTCATTTGAATATTCTGCGACGGCCTTGCCCACTGCGCCTCCGCTTACGGGGACCATGCCAGGATATGCGCTACGGCGCTTTGTCCCTCATTAACCATGGTTAGCGATGAAAAGATTTTCGGGAAACGTTCCTAGACCGGGTATTTCATAAATTCATGTCAAGCCCTCATCACCACGTATTAAAGTGTAAAGCAGCAAGGATCGGTCTCTCCACGACTACGGCCGACTGAGTAAAATTCCTTGTGGAAATAAGGATCAAACGAGGGTGTGTGTAATTTATGAAACATCCGGGTCAAAAAGGTATACTTGAAAAGCGCCTGAACAATTCCCAAATTCCCAATGAACGCGATCCTGTTTGATCTTGACGGTGTCATATACCAGGCTGATCAACCCATCGAGGGCGCTGCCGATGTAATTCGGTGGTGCCGGGACCAGGCCATTCCTCACTTATTTCTAACCAACACCAGTTCGCGACCGCGTAGCGCTTTGGTACAAAAGCTCGAACACTTTAATATTGAAACGGATGAATCGCGTATCTTCACACCACCGGTGGCCGCGACATATTGGCTGATCGATCATGTGCAGGGCAAAGTGGCCTTGTTTGTTCCCGAGGCCACCAGACAAGAGTTTGCTTCCCTGGACTGGCTTGAAGAGACAGCGGAGTCGGGCGCTGCTGCTGTCGTCGTAGGTGATCTGGGACTAGATTGGGATTTCACTACACTCAACCGTGCGTTCCGGTTACTGATTTCAAATCCACAAACCCGTCTAGTAGCCTTGGGCATGACTCGGTACTGGTGCGCCAGTGACGGTCTGCGTCTGGATGCGGGGGCATTTGTGTCTGCGCTTGAATACGCATCGGGCACCTGTCCAGTAGTGATGGGTAAACCGGCGCTAACGTTTTTCGAAACTGCCGCAGAGATGCTCGGTGAATCGCCGGCTGACTGTGTTATGGTCGGCGATGATATCCGCAGCGACGTGCAGGGGGCGCAAGAGGCGGGGCTGCGGGGGGTGTTGGTGCGTACGGGTAAATTTGCGCCAGGTGATCTTAAATTGGTTATTACACCGGACGCTGTTCTCGATTCTGTTGTCGATCTGCCGGAATGGTGGAAAAAGAATTTGCTTACTTGAATATGTGCGCTTATAAGAAGCATAAACGCCCTTTTCCCCAAAGTCGAGAGGTATCAAAGACACTGAAATGGTGCTCGATAGCGCCATGGAACACCTTTACGGTAAAGCTGGCCTGCGCCATCGCTGTCCTGATGGCCCGCAGCCACCGTGACGGCCTTGACCGTGGCCGCTGGCGCTCAGGCTTAAAGGGCCGCTTGCCATCCAGGATATAGTGGAACGCCGCCGGCGAAGTGGTGCCGCTATGTGCAATGTGAGACCTGGTACCTTTGGTGGTGCTGCGGCGATGGCTGTGCCGCTTGTAAGCAACGTTCATATTCTTGCCCCAGGCGTTGGGGGAATATTCTTCTGCACAAGCGCTTCTGCACAAGCGCTTCTGCACAAGCGGGGACACAACGGTATTCCATCCCGTACGAGCACCTACCGCCGAACAGCTGCAAATCGGGCAAGGCGATAACAAGCGCAAGGAGTAATAGAGATTGAAAAACCCTTAGTCACTGCATACACATCAATAAAAAGCACATATTTGCGCTCTTAAATTTCTCTATTGGAATTAAGCCGATCGTTGATCTAAATAAGCTATTGAGAGTTTAGTTATTTCAACCTTGCACGGGACAAAGGCAAAGTTGGCGAAAGCCAGAGGCCGCAAAGCCACGGGTCCTCGTTTCCTGCGCGACGCCCCTTCCGAGACGCCGCTGTATGTGTCCGATTTTGCAGACGGTAAAATCTATCGGATTGGTCCTACGTCCGTGTCGATTGACATCAAACCCGGCAGTGACCCCAATAGCATCAACCCTCGCTCTAAGGACGTTATCCCGGTAGCGATTCTCACGACTAACATCGCTGATGGCGACCCACTCGACTTCGATGCCACCCAGATTGATGCAACGACAGTCAGGTTTGGACCAAACGGAGCCGGCATTGCTCATGCTCAGGAGCATATCGAAGATGTGGACGACGATGGTGATAGTGATTTGCTTCTTCACTTCAGAACGCAAGCGAAGGGAATTGCCTGCGGGGATACCACAGCAACGTTAACTGGAGAAACTTTCAGCGGGGATGCTATTGCCGGTTCGGATTCGATAAAGACGGTCGGGTGCAAATAAGCTCAGATGACTAGCATCACTCCGCCCGGTTCTTTAGTCCGAATCTGCGTTGTGCCGGCAAGTCGGCGCACCCTAGGGTCGCAAGCTTATTTTCTTGATTGCAAAGAGTCGGCTAATGAGTGACCCCTAAGTTATTTTGCTCAGCCATCCGAGGTGTTCGCATAGAGTAGCGGTCAGTTCCTTGCGCGAGAGCCCGGAAAAGCACTGCGCAAAATGGCTGCTAGACGGGGGAAATGAAGGTTATGCGTCGGTGCTGTAAAACCGGGCAGGGGCTCAATTTAAGTCCGCCAGACCCTGCAGGATCTAGGTATCAAGCTATATCACCCCACCTCCCCGGATATTTTGATTAAATCACTACGAGGGCACAGGGCGATGAGGGTGCCTATCGGCCCTTGTCCTGGTATATGAATATCAGGATTAATTTCCTGTAAAGGGTAAAGTACGAAAGCGCGCCGCTGCAGACCAGGATGAGGCACTGTCAATCTGGTGTCATCAATTTGTTGGTCGCTATAAATCAAGATATCGAGGTCCAGGGTTCTTGCGCCCCAATGTTGTTCGGTACGTTTTCTATGGTGAGTCCGTTCGATCTTCATGAGTTCATCGAGCAGCTTCAGCGGGGGGAGCAAGGTTCGGAGCCTGGCTACGGCATTGATATAATCCGGTTGATCGGCTGGGCCCATGGGCGGACTGCGGTAGAGCGACGAGCGCGATGAAAATGTCGTCTTGCGTAATCGCCGCAATTCATCCAGCGCGCGATTAACCTGGGAAATAGGATCCTCAAGGTTGCTGCCGATACCGATATAGATGTCAATCCCTCGCTCGGGCACGCTATTTATGGGCATGGGTATAATCATGCTTGGCTAACACTCAGTCAGCCCGTTTGAAATGACAACGACAAGAAATCTACGTTCTAGTCAACGGTCCGTTTTAATTAGACCGCATCAGGGTGTCTATATCTTCTATTCACCTTGGGCTGTTCATTACCGGGCAACTCTTTGGTGTGGTGATGGTCGGGCTGGGTATCATCGCTCTGGCCGGTATCGTGGTGAACAATAATTTACTATTCTTTATTGGTTTCGGTGGAGGAGCACCTATCGCTTTCATATTGTTGGAATGGGACTAATAAGCATCAGTAGCTGGTATTTTTTCTTGGCAACAATAGGAGATTGCAATCATGTTTCAAGTGGATTGGATTAAAATGTGGGCTGACTATACTCCTGAAAGGATTGCCATTGAAGATGCGCATACCGGTCAGTGTTTTTCATATCAAGATTATTTTCAATATTCTTGCCGTTTAGCAAACCATATAAAGCAAGAATATAATGTAAGTGAAGGCGATCGCATTGCCGTATT
The DNA here is from genome assembly GCA_039714615.1 of Pseudomonadota bacterium. Classification (GTDB taxonomy): domain Bacteria; phylum Pseudomonadota; class Gammaproteobacteria; order JAAEPA01; family JAAEPA01; genus JAAEPA01. The sequence continues at coordinate 5,563 of JBDLIZ010000124.1, forward strand.
ATCTACCAACGAAGTAGAATATTTTTTCCTGTTTGACGCCATCAAACGGATAGGAGCCATCATGGCTCCAATCAACTTTCGCCTAACTCCACCAGAAATTTCCTATATCCTAAAAGACTGCCAGTCTTCACTTTTCATTCACCAACAACAGTACACGGAGACTATCCAACAAATAGAAAATGTAGCTATACCAAAGCAAGTCATGGAATTTGATGGACCTCAAGGTATTCATAAAATTATCTCAGATAGCAACATTTCTGACTTGGAATTAACCATGGTAGGTGACTTGGATACATCATGCCTGATTTTATATACCTCAGGAACCACAGGCTTCCCTAAGGGGGTAATCATTAGCCATGGGGTAATGTTTTGGAATTCGATAAGTACGGGACTGAGGTTAAATCTAACCCAGGATGATGTCACCTTGTCTTTTTTACCGTTTTTTCATACTGGAGGATGGAATGTTCTCACTACTCCTTTTTTGCACCGGGGTGCAAAACAGGTGTTTATGAGAAAATTTGATCCGGATCAGGTGCTTAGCTTGTGTGATGAAAAGCAAGTTAGCATTCTATTTGGAGTTCCCACCACGCTAGATGTGATGGCACGAACCAACACCTTTCAAAAAGTAAATCTAGATTCTGTACGTTATGCGATCGTTGGCGGAGAGCCCATGCCCATAGAGCTTATTAAAGTTTGGGAAGACAAAGGGGTACCCATTCGACAAGGTTTTGGTTTGACGGAGTTCGGGCCGAATGTCTTCTCACTGAGTGAAAAGGACTCTCTCAGGAAAATCGGTTCCATCGGTTTACCCAATTTCTATATCGATGTGAAGATTATCGATGAAAATGGAATAGAAATTGACGAGGCAGACCAGATTGGTGAGTTGGCACTAAGAGGTCCCGCGTGCACCCAGGGATACTGGAACAATCCTGATGCTACTGCCAAAACAATCCGAGCAGGTTGGCTTTATACTGGTGATATGGTTAAAAGAGATGAAGAAGGTTATTACTATGTCGCTGGTAGAAAAAAAGACATGTATATCAGCGGTGGTGAAAATGTTTATCCAGCAGAAATAGAACAAGTCATTTCCAGCCATGAAAATATCCATGAAGCAGCAGTTATCGGAGTATCCCATGACCAGTGGGGAGAAGCCGGTAAAGCTTTTGTGGTCCTTGAAGAGGGTGCCCATCTAACAGCTGAGCAAGTCCTCGTCTATTGTAGAGAGCGGTTAGCAAAATTTAAGACTCCTAGATATGTTAAATTCGTTTCAGAGCTTCCCAAAGGGGATAGTGGTAAAATTCTAAAACGCAAACTGAACCGGTAGAATTAAGGATATTTCGTCATCCTAAATGAACGTCGGTAATCTCCCTCGGTGCGCTTCGGAGCCCAACTTGCTGTGATGTTCTTCATATGACTCATAATGACAACGGGAGGGCGGCCTTTTTTCATTGTTTAAAGTTTCTATTCACACAACACCGTTTGGAGGCTGCCTTGTATGAGCGATCTGCATGAAGATTTGCGTCATGATGTTCGAATGCTGGGTGAGAGTCTGGGACAAACCATCGAAAATCATCTCGGGGAGGCGTTTCTGGGAAAAATCGAACGCATCCGGCAGTTGGCCAAGGCCGGTCGCAACAGTGAAGAGGGAGAGCACAAAGCGTTGCTCAGGGAATTGGATGCTCTGAATGAAGACGAGGTTTTACCGGTAGCACGAGCTTTTACCCAATTTCTCAATCTAGCCAACATTGCCGAAGAGTACCACCGAGTCAGACGCTCCAAGGAGGTATGCGATATCGCTTCCACTGAGTCATTTGCGCAGTTGCTCAAGCACCTCCTATCCCGGGGTCTCAATGACGGTAAGATTCTTGAAACCCTTACAGAAATGAATGTGGAACTGGTGCTCACCGCTCACCCCACAGAAGCGAATCGACGCACCCTGATACAGAAATACAACGCCATTACCGATTGCCTGCGTGACCTCGAGCGTGGCGAACCCAGGCAGCATCGCCTCAACGGATTGATCAGTCAAATCTGGCATACCAACGAAATTCGCAAACAGCGCCCTACACCCGTTGATGAAGCCAAATGGGGTTTTGCCGTTATCGAGAACTCCTTGTGGACAGCTGTCCCACAATTTCTTCGCAAACTGGATGAGCAGGTGCAGGCTATTCTGGGCAAACCCTTGCCCATGGACTGCAGTCCGGTACGGTTTGCATCCTGGATGGGTGGGGACAGGGATGGCAACCCCAACGTCACTCACAAGACTACTGAAGAAGTCCTGATGCTGTCACGCTGGATGGCCGCCGATCTGTATATGCGTGATGTCGACCAGCTCCGTGCAGAACTGTCTATGTATCAGTGCAGCGAAGAGTTGCGCCGGCAATCCGGAGAGGCAACCGAGCCCTACCGGTATATTCTGGGCAAGCTGAAAAAAGCGCTGGGATGCACCAAAGAGTGGATTGAACAGAGGCTCGGCGGTCAGGCAATCGAGCCGCAAGGCCTTATTCTGCAAAAGGGGCAACTGCTTGAACCGCTCATGTTATGCCACCGCTCCCTGCTCGACTGTGGTATGCAGCGTATTGCGGAAGGTCCTCTGGAGGACACTATTCGGCGTATCGCCTGCTTTGGTATGGCTCTGGTTAAGCTGGATATTCGCCAAAACTCTGATCGCCACGCCCAAGTATTCGAGGAATTGTCTGAATTCTATGGCTTGGGCTCCTACACCAATTGGACCGAAAAAGGTCGTCAGGCCTTCTTGCTGAAGGAACTCTACAACAAGCGACCGCTGATTCCTATGGACTGGCAACCTTCGGCTGAGGTACAGGAAGTACTTGATACCTGCAAGGTGATAGCGAGCGCCGATCCGGCGGCACTGGGGTCTTACGTCATCTCCATGGCAGGCCAGCCGTCGGATGTTCTTTCGGTCATTCTCTTGCTTCGGGAGATGGGCACTAAATACGACATGCGCGTGGTTCCATTGTTCGAAACCCTTGCCGATCTGGAGAACTCCCGCGCTTGCATAGATGCCCTGCTTTCAGTGGATTGGTACCAACAATACACCCATGGCCATCAAGAGGTCATGATTGGTTATTCCGATTCTTCAAAAGATGCAGGCCAGCTGGCGGCCGTCTGGGGACAGTTCAAAGCTCAGGAAGCGTTGACTGAAATCTGTCGTGAACATGGGACACATCTGACCCTCTTCCATGGTCGTGGCGGCACTGTCGGACGTGGTGGCGGCCCCAGTCATACGGCGATTCTTGCCCAACCTCCGGGCTCTGTTGACCGTAGCCTGCGGGTCACCGAGCAAGGGGAAGTGATTCGCTTCAAATTTGGCATCCCCGAAATCGCTGTGCGCAACCTCGAACTCTATACTGGTGCAGTTCTGGCTGCGACCCTTTCACCCACTCCGGCACCAAGGGAAGAATGGCGCGAGCAGATGGAGTCGCTGGCTCAATCCGGTTTCAGGGAATACCGCAACATCGTACGACAGGATCCAAATTTTGTGCCCTACTTCCGCGCTGCCACACCGGAGCAGGAACTGGCCAAACTGCCATTGGGGTCGCGTCCTGCCAAACGCCGCGCCGATGGTGGGGTAGAAAGCCTGCGAGCCATTCCGTGGATCTTCGCCTGGACCCAGATCAGATTAATGCTGCCCGCCTGGCTCGGTTCAGACAGTGCACTGGGAAATGCGATCGAAAACGGTGAACTACCCCGCCTGCACGAGATGTATGCAGAGTGGCCCTTTTTCACGGCTTACGTCGACATGCTGGAGATGGTACTGTCTAAAACCGACCCTAGTCTGGCAGAGTATTATGAGTCTCGTCTGGTAACGGATGAACTCCGAGTCCTGGGCTCCAGTCTTCGCAAACGCCTGCACACAGCCATGGACATAGTTCTTCAGCTCAAGCAGTCCGAGCAATTGCTGGCCGGCAATCCTGTACTCAGACAATCCATCGACGTAAGGAATCCGTACATGGACCCACTGCACTTCCTGCAAGCAGAACTGCTGCACCGAGATCGGAACCAGCCCACTCAACGCCTCGAGCAGGCTCTGATGGTCACCATGACCGGAATATCCGCCGGAATGCAGAATACAGGTTGATGCTCCATCATTCATTACAACAGCTGAGATTGGCTGTCCAAAGGCTAATCCCAGTGCTGTCAATCCGGAACTGCGTGAAGGCAACTCCGATCGGCGCGCACCGGGGGTCGTCGCACAGGTTCACGAGCTGCTGCACAACGACGGCACGGTGCGCCTGATGAGTTATCTGAAGCTGGAAACACGCACCGACAAGACGCCGACCCTGGCCGGCAAGCGACTATAAATGAAGCACGACAACGACACTGCGCAAAACGGCTTGCAGGCGGTGTTCGATTACCACCAGGCTACCAAGCATCGGTTCGACGCCTACGCTCGCGGACCCGGACGGCTGGACTGGGCCACCCAGCCGGATCCGTTCCGCCGCTACGTGGGCGCTGAGCTGATACCACTGCAGAAAGTCCGCCCCGGCGACCAGCCATGCTACGACGCTGTGTTCAACCCGGACAGCATGCGGTCACCCGTGCCGGTTAGTGCGCGATCCATTGCGCAACTGTTTTACGACAGCCTGGCGCTGTCTGCCTGGAAGAGCACTGGCGGCACGCGCTGGGCGCTGCGCGTCAACGCCTCCAGCGGCAATCTGCATCCCACAGAGGGTTACCTGCTGTGCGGGCCAGTGGAAAAGCTGTGCGATACACCCATGGTGGGTCATTACGCACCGAAGGAACACGCGCTTGAAGTTCGCGCGACTTTCGACACTGACCGCTGGAAAGCGTTAAGCGCCGCCTTTCCCGCCAGCACTTTTTTTGTAGGGCTGAGTTCGGTGTACTGGCGTGAAGCCTGGAAGTACGGCCAGCGCGCTTTCCGTTACTGCAATCACGACGCTGGTCACGCACTGGCCGCAGTTAGTATCGCTGCAGCTGGATTGGGTTGGCGCACGCGCCTGCTGGATGATTTGGGCGGTGACGATCTCAGTTTGCTGATGGGCACGTTCTGCGCACATGATGCCGAACGTGAAGAGCCAGACATGCTGATTGCTTGTATGCCGCACCAAAAGGGAACTCATGAAACAAGCCTGTCCGCCGAAACGGTTGAGTCTTTTGCAGCGCTGGACTGGCGGGGCACACCTAACCACCTGAGTCCGTCGCATATCGACTGGGGTATGGAAGGCATCGCGCAAAAGGTGCGCAGGCCGCGCGGGCCTATTGATTACGCGCGCCTCGATACGCCACCCGAACCCTGGTCGCTGGAAACGCGTGCGATGTCATTGCGCCGCGTGATCCGCCAACGCCGCAGCGCGGTGGACATGGACGGCCACACGCGCATCCCGCGCGATACCTTTTACCGCATGCTGTACCGCACCCTGGCGCTACCCGGCGCGGTGCCGTTCAGTACATTGCCGTGGAAACCACACATTCACCTGACGCTGTTCGTGCACCGGGTCGAGGATATTCCTCAAGGACTGTACCTGTTGCTGCGCGACCCGGCACAAAAACAAAAGCTGCAGGCGGCGCTGACCCAGGCCGATCCCTGGAAGAAACCACCGGGCTGCCCTGACGCGTTGCCGTTGTATCTGTTGATCGAGGCCGACACGCGTGCCGCCGCGCGGCAA
>JBDLIZ010000125.1:0-11189 GCA_039714615.1 Pseudomonadota bacterium
CAGGCTCGCATAGCCATGCAGGTTCTGTTTCGACTTGAGAAAGCTCCATTTCTCGAACAGCTGTTGGGCCGCAGGCAGCACGACATCCGCGTAGGGGGTCATCTCCGAGGCGTTGACGGTGATGTGCGTGAAGAACGGTAATTTCGTCAGGGCACGTTCCCAACGGTCGGTACCGGAACACGAGAAGACAAAATTTGACCAGTAAGCGATCGCCACTTTAATCTCATAGGGGTCTTCGGCCAGGATCGCATCAGCCGCATTATTGGTCACTACACCGCCACCGCTCTTGCCTTTTTTGAGTGCGGGAAACGGCAGGGTGCCGCGCTGATCCATCTTCGGCTTCTTCGAGTACTTTTTCGCGAGCGCGTCCTGATAGGCCTTGTAGCTCGGAATCTTCTCGGTCGGCACCTTGGTCTTCTGGACCACGCCGCCCTTGTTGTCGGTGGATCCGACGAGACCGTTCAGGGCATGTGCCGCCATCGCCGCGTAGCCGCCACGGGCCTGCATCGCGGTTCCGGGTGACACCCAGCTGATCGCCGCCGGCGCTGCATGGGCAAAACCGATCGCGACGCGGCGGATCTGTTCGGCCGGGATGCCGCACCGTTCGACCGCCCACTCTGGGGTACGATCTTTCAGCTCGATATTCCACCAACGCACCAGGCCGTGGGTGTGCACCTCGGTGAAGCTATCTTCGGGTACTTCAGTGCCCGCCTTGAACAGGTTATCACCCGCCACGAAGTCACCGACGAACTCGCGGCTCCACAGCCCCTCGGTCAGAATCACCTGCGCCATCGCCACCGCCAGGGCAGCGTCTTCACCAGGTATCACCGGGAGCCACTCATTGGCCTTGGCCGCGGTCGCCGACAACCGGGGATCGATGACCGCGATCGTGGCCTGGTCGCGTACCTGCCCCCACAGGTTGATTGCGTGCGGGACCTGACGATTCGAGGACACCGGATCGGCGCCCCAGCACAACACATAGCGGGTGTGTTCGAGGTCGTAATCCCGGTAGTCCCAGAATCCCTCGGTGAAAAAGGCCCCGAACTTCTCGGCCTCGGCGCAGATCGCCGAGTGGCTGATGCCATTGGGCGAGCCGAATACCTTCGGCACGGCCGAATAGATCACGTCCCTCATGTAACTGTAACGCCCGCGAAAGACGACAAACTTGTGGGTCTCCTGGTTGGCGCGCAGTTCCATCATCTTGTCGGCGATGATATCCAGTGCCTCGTCCCAGGAGATGGGTACGAAGCCGGGGTCTTCATCGCGCCCCTTGCGGGGGTTGGTTCGCTTCATCGGCACCTTGATTCGATCCGGGTCGTATAGCTGCTGCAGTGCGAGGTGCGGGCGCGGGCAGATGTTGCCGTGATTGGCCTTGGCGTGCGGGTTGCCCTGAATCTTCACGGCACGGCCGTCGATCACCTGCACCTGGACCGGACACCAGCTGGTGCAACCCTGACAGGTCGACGACAGCCAGCGGGCGACGATTTCCGGTGGCTGGGCTTTTGCCTCGTGAGCGAAGAAGCTGAGCACGGGTCCGCCGGTGGCTGAGGCGACGAGTCCGATGCCGAGGCCGCCCGCGCCCTTGAGAAAGGTGCGTCGTGAAAAATTCAATTTCGGTACTGGGAGATCGGTATCGCTTGCCATGGGGTTGGCTCCTTCAATTCAAAGGGTGGAAATCGGTAAAGGAACCTGACCGCCCATGACAACGGCATAGCGGATGACAAAGCCGCCGACGAGCACGAGCAGGCTGGCCAGACCGATCACCGACAGGGTGCGTGCCGGGTTCTTGATCGGGGCCTTGCCAAAGAACCAGACGATCAGTATGAGCGGCACAATCAGACCCAGCCCAATACCCATCTGCATGAACATCGGACCGTACGCGGAGAGGGCTCCCTCGAGCGCCTGTTTGCTTTGGAGCGAGCCAAAGGATAGATCGACCCACCACAGAAAGAAGTTCACCAGCATGAGCACCAGGGTGGTACCCAGAATATTCCGCACCGGCCTCAGCCCGTTGACGTACTCAGCCAGATCAACCTCCTCTTCGCCCCGTCCAGTGACCAGCGTCCTGATCAGGTGGGTAAGGAGTACTCCGGCAACGCCGGTAGATGCGAAAGCCAGTATCGCCATCAGTACTATCGAACCGGTAGCCCACAGTGGATGAGACGTCAGGACCGCCAACAACAGCCCGTGGTAGATACCGACCAGCAACGCGAGCAGGCCCACCAACAGACCCAGCGCGTCCCGAGTGGCATTGGATGCCCGATCCAACCATAGCCAGGCATGCACCAGACCCAGCACCACCAATGCCGACTGGATCAGAAATCCCCACCACATAAGCGAGGTCGGCGCCAGGTTGATGGCCATCTGATAGACGTTAAACTTGTTGCCGATCTTCCAGAACAGGAACAACAGACCCAGCATGACCAGAAACGGCGCGATGACGGCGGCCGTCTGGGCGAGCCTTTGGTAGCGTTGATCGCCCAAACGCGCCAGGATGATGGCGAACAGGAAGGCGCCTACACCGACGCCACCCGCGAACAGGTCGACCGCTACGCGCCAATCCCAGATCGGGCCCGATTGGATGTTGTAGACAAGGGTTGGATCCATGGGATTTCTCCGCTTATTCAGATGATGGTTACTTGGCGTTGCCGCTGTCTCTATGTCACGGCGGCTGGAAAACTGGTCTGACTCTCCATCTCCCGGTACGCCTGCATGTGCTCTATTTCGTCTCCTTTGACCTCGACGGGATCATCGAGCCCCCGGCGTGCGGTCATCGGATGACCAGGCCATACGGGACAGTCTTCATTCCCCGCCTTTCAACGCACTGTAAGCACGAAATCCGTCTCTGAGGCGCTAAGGTGTGGCGAGCTTATCCCAATTTAATGCTGCGAGAACTTTCTGTTGCGAAATTCAATTTTTTTCGCCCTCGCTGGAATGACTATATGAGGTAGTTTGTAGCATATTTATTTGAACATACAAGTCGTCACATATATATGCATACGATCAAATAAAAAAGGCTCATGTTGTGTTTCAGGGTCTTATTTGAGCAGCAACTCAATCAGAGAGTGAAGCAAGGCCTTTCCTCGTTTGCCGATATTATGGACGAACTCGAAAAAACCAAGATAGATTTGGGGCTTTTCTTTTTGTCGGTTAACCATTACCGATAGTCTAGCTCCTGATTTCCCCAGGTAGATTTCGAGTTTATTTACCTTTCATAATGCCATCTTATTCCAGCCCCGACTCGCACGTTAATCACTCATGGGGCAATGGTCTGTGGATTTAGATTGGCATTCGAAATTGCTAATACTTTAATAGGGATATTTGAGTATGAATAAGATCATTCCATTCGTAGTAGTTCTCTTGGCAAACTTAGTCACGCCAATTCAAGCCAAAGATATTAATGGTGGTGCAGTTATCGGCGGCGCTCTAGGTGGAGCAACAGGTGCGGGTGTCGGGTCCGCCATTGGCGGACGTGAGGGCGCGATTATCGGTGGTGGTCTGGGTGGAGCCCTTGGCGCGGCGATTGGTTCCAGCGAAAACGCACATCAGGAAAAAAAGGTGGTTCATATCCATGAAGTGAATCATTATCAAAAGCGGCACGACAATGGCCGGCATCTTGGTCATTCCAAGCAGAAGCATAAACACAAGCACAAACACAAGTAGCAATATATTTCGCTTATCAGCGATCACTAGTATATTAATTCGGTGGAGCCTAGCTCCACCAATTATCCCTCCAGCAATTTTCCACAAGTCCACGTAGGATGTGGTGAGCTTGCGAACCGCATCAATCAAGAGACATAACCGAATATCGCATGGAAAACCCTGCGGACCCGGTCCCAGGGGCAGTTGCCGGACTTTGAAGTAGATGCTCCTCGCCCAGAGGAGATGGTTGTCTATTTTTCAGACAGTTTTTTGGCAACGGTGCGAATCGCCTCACGAATAAGTCGCTGTTCTTGCGGCTGGATTCCTTGGTTTTTAACGAGGGCAAGAATCTCGTGGAGAGCATACTGCGCCTTTTTCGTCGCCAATGCCTCCAGTGTCTTTACCGCCAGCCGTCGCCCCTGGTGGTTATTTCTCAAACCCCAATTGTCGGCGTAGAAATCAAACATGATCCGCTCCTGGTGTGGTATCTGTAACCTTTCCAGGACTTCTTTCAGTCCATGGTACAGCGGGTTCATGGCCAGCGGCCCCCAGTCCCGGACAACCCTAAGAAATTTCAGCAGGGTTTTTTCAGGGGGCAGGTTGCCCAGTTCAGTGGCTACCCAATCCACCAGGCGGCGGACCGCCTTGTCGTAGAGTCGCCTATTGCCACTCCCGATTTCGGACAGGGAAACAATCATCACCATTAATTCATGGTCCCTTATCGCCACTACATTGCAACTGTGCTCTGTCGGTTCCATCATCCAAAAGACAGGGTCAAATCTCATCCTTCTTATATCGCCGTGCCACAGTACCCTGGTATAACCCTCCACGCCTTCCGCCAACCTGATCCCGAGATTTTCAATGGCAGAAGGGACCTCGTGGACCCGATAGCTGAATCCGGTAATAAACACTACGCTCTTTCCCTTTAAATTTTCTTCGCGCTCTCCCTGCCAGTCGATCGAACCTTCGATGTGTACCCATGATTGCCAGTCAAAAAACCGGAATGCCCCCGGTTGGAATTTGCATTTCTTATTCTCAACGCCAATCTGGGCCTTTTCTATCTCAACGGGGAGGTGGAGGTAGGGGGTCCTGAATTCGACACTGAACCCCACCCTACAATTTTTCTCCTGCCCAAGCACTCTGACATCAGCAGTAATATTGCGGTGCAATAGCCTTAATAGGGGGAGCCTTTCGAGAAAGGATGTACGATGAATGTACAGCAATTCCAGGAGCAAGACCCGCTGCCAAATCCAGTTTGAGGAGGACATAAGATATAGCTTGAGCTAACAGGTGGCTATGATGATTTCTGGTGTATGAGTAAAACTAATGTATTCTGTTTCGCTAAGGCCAAAGCAGAATATGCCATCGTACTCAAAAACCAGCGAATTAGCATCGAAAATACCATGAAAAAATACTTGATTAGCCTTGTGTCGATATTTCTTATGGGCTGTGCGGCGCAATACTTAGTGCAGCAGCGAGTTAAATTGGCTCAAGAAGGGTTTTCGGACACCTACATTGATGGTTATATCGATGGCTGCAGTAGCGGATACCATCGTGCGGGCAATTATCACTATGATTTCTCAAGGGATATGCCACGGTACCAATCCGATCAGCTCTACTCCAATGGATGGGAGGAGGGCCATAAGAAATGCAAAAGTGAACATGAATCTCTTGAGAAAGTATTCAGTACTCTAAATTCCGATTAATGGTGATGAAATCAATATACCCATGACGGATGAGTTTTCAGGTGCGCAGAGTGCGTCGAGTTTGTCGCAGAGCAAGGCAGAATACGTAAGGCATAGTAAATTCTATGGTTTTCGTGTTCTAACGCGGCTATGCGGCAAAGGCGATGTGCTATGTGTCCTGTATACCCATTCGTCATGGGTATAGTCGCATTCTTCAGTTCATTGCTGAGTCCTGCTCCGCTCCTCCTGTGCCTTGAACTGCATGAATCGAGGTAGAAATTTGTCCCAATCGATGATATGTGAATCGATTTCCGGGCCATCGATACAGGCATGCTTGCGGATCAGTTTGCCATCGATTGATACCGGGACCATACATGCACCACACATGCCGGTGGCGTCCACCATGATGGAGTTGAGACTTGCGATGGTGGGTATGCCGTAGGGCTTGGTGAGATCGCTGACGGCACGCATCATCAAGGGTGGGCCGATGGTGACTACTTCGCCGATGGCCCGGCCTTCACCGGATTTCGCTCTGTCCAGTATGTCTTGCAACGCAGTGGTAACGAATCCTTCGATGCCAAAGCTGCCATCGTTGCTGGTATAGATGACATCCAGCAGGTCTGGATATTGGGCCTGGAGCAGACCGATACGCTCATTGGGTTCGGTCCAGAATCGATGCTGGCCGCTTCTGAAACCGCTGATCAAGGTCACGTGATTACCTAAAAGTAAATGCTCACGCATGATGGGATAAACCGGTGGCAGCCCCACGCCGCCGGCGGTAAATATCACCGTCTCCCCGTTTCGATAATGGCGCAACTGACTCGGTTGCCCTAATGGGCCGGCGATGGCGGTAAAGGCATCGCCGACTTGCATCTGGTTGATGGCCAGGGTGCTGGCGCCCAGCCCTTGGATGACCAGGGTGATCGTACCTTGTTCGCTGTCCCAATCGGCCAGGGTCAGAGGAATGAGTTCCCCCTTTTCGGAGGCCAGAACCCGTACGAATTGTCCCGCTCTGGCGGCCTTGGCAATCAGTGGAGAGGCGACGACGAATTCGATGATGCCATCGGCAAGGGATATGTTCTCGATGACCGTCTGGCGGGTTTGTCCCAATCGGGTATAGCGATCGGCATTGGAAATCAAGGATTTGATCTCATTTTGACCGAAGGGAGCGGCACCGATAATCTGGCGGGCCGCCGCTTGACCATCGCCGGCCGCCTTGATGGCCGTAGATCCGCCGCGGGCGGCGTCCCCGCCCGTGTAGACATCATCCAAGAAGGTCTCCTGACTGCCCGGCCTGATCTCAATAGTTCCCCATTTGGAGGTTCTTAATCCCGGTTCGGCGTCTTTGACGATCGGATTTGGTGCATTGCCCAGTGCCATGATGGCCAGATCAACTGCTATTATTTCAGTCTTGCCAGTGGCGAGCGGGCGTCTCCTGCCGGATGCATCGGGTTCACCTAACTCCATAACGTCCAGGATGGCGTGGGTGATGAAATGGGTTTTTTCATCACCACTGAACTCCCGAGGTGCTCTGAGTATTTTCAATTGGAGGCCTTCTTCCAAGGCATGATGGAGCTCCTCTTCACGTACCGGCATCTCTTCCTGCGTGCGGCGATATATGATGGTGACCTCCGCACCCAGGCGTTTGGCCGTGCGGGCGGTGTCCATGGCGGTATTGCCACCGCCGATGACGATGACCTGTTTCCCTAGTGTCTCCGGCAGCGGGGTGTCGTAATCGTGTTTATGGCCCTGCATGAGATTGACCCGGGTGAGAAACTCGTTGGCCGACATGATGCCCAATAAATGCTCACCGGGTATGTTCATAAACCGTGGCAGACCAGCACCGGTGCCGACAAAGATCTTCCAAAACCCAGCCTTTTTCAGGGATTTAAGCGTCGCGGTCTTGCCCACGATGAAATTGGTTACAAATTTCCCGCCCATCTGTTTAATCTTCTCCACGACATCATCGATGAGTTCGTTGGGGAGTCGGAATTCGGGAATACCATAACGCAGCACGCCACCAAGGGTGTGGAATGCCTCGAACACCGTGACGGGATAGCCGGCCTTGGTCAGCAAGTAGGCATTGATCAGTCCTGCTGGACCGGAGCCAACGACCGCGATCGGTGGCTTGTCCGCCTTGACCCAAGGATTACTGGACGGCTCATTGGATTCAATGAGGTCATTGGGATGATCGAGTTTCTCACTTTGTGGTAGATACCATTCGATCTGTCCGATCTCGATGGGTCTTTCATTGAGCGTACATACGCCCTGGCATTGAATCTCCTGGGGACAGACACGGCCGGTGACGTTCGGTAAGGGATTGGCATCTCTTATCAAACGGTAAGCCTGTTTAAAATTGCCTTCACCAACGAGTCGCAGCATCTCGGGGATATGGATCTTGACCGGACAACCGCCTTCATTCTCAACTTTTCCCACGACTGGCAGACCGATCTCGCAGGGTCGGTCGTCACATTGTTTGTCGCGCAGTACTTCGAGCCAAACGAACATCTGTACCTCGCGATGACTGTAACCCAACCCTAGATAGCCGAGATAGCCCTGGTTGACCAGATCGAAATCCTTGGCGCGTTCCTGCGGTGCGCGGATGTAGGGCGGTATATTGTTTGCTCCTGGCCAGTCTTTGGAGAGCCCCTGGAACATTGGATAACGTTGCGAAAGATTCGCATCGATGGCTCGAATGAATTTGCGTTTGTACTTCAGGGGTATGTTCCAAATGAAACGCAACAAGACGGTGCTCATATCGTCGTCGTGCAGCAGCAGCTCCCATAATGTGCTGGTGAAGGCCGCGCTAAGCTCCGGTTGTTGAAACTCCCATGCCACCGCCTCCATTCCTTCTTCAATGAACAGTTGTTGGAAAAACTGGGGATCATTGAACAGTCGCTTTTTTAGGAGTTCAACTTGTCTATTAAAGAGCTCAACCGCCTCACTGTGTTCCAGCGCCTCCATCTGCCGGTTGATATCTTCGATCCTGCGCCCGGTGAGTTCGAATTCCTGACTAACCTTCTGATAGTGTTGCAGGTCTTCGCGGTTGTATGGACAATAAGGTGTCTGCTCGGTATCGCGTTCCATGTTTTACACTCGTTTGGTATGGGCAGTTTTGCGCTTTTGCATATTGCCAAGCAGAATTCTTACGGCCGGTTAAACCGAATGATCTCGGCATCACAGTCATCGGCGATGTGCGCCGCTCGATGGATTAATTCCGGTGTCATATCAATTTTTTCGAATACCCCCGAAATTACCCGGCCAATGTCTTTTGCCTCGCCATCGACGATAATCGTCGTCTTCTCGAAAAGCTCACTGAGGTCCTGATAACAGGTTTTGCAATCAGTACATTTGGCCATGTCATCATCCGTGATGCTGACCAGTGGCAGGCCTGTTTCAGTCCCTGTTTTTTGGTCTGCCGAGGCCCTCGTCGTAGGGGTTAGGGAGATTGCAGAAACCGGCACCTTAGCGATGCGTTGATTGTTAACGGTGGGCGCAGCAGATGCGGTAGCAAGTTCGGACATGCCCCTGGCAATGACATCGATCGAATGTGCCCTGTCTTGAGAGGATTGTTGATATTTGCGTTGCCACTCGTCGAGTTGCCGACGATGGGTCTCCTCCAAGCGATCGACGTGTAAACCACTCAGATATTGCAGCATGTGCCACAAACCAAGGCGCTCTTCGGTCAGTTCGATCATCGGTGCCGATACGGCCAGTTTTAGTAATCTTTTTCCGCTGTCCGTTGACCAGATGAAGGGGGTTTTGCCATAACGTTGTTCGCTACTCAGCTGAATATATTCGGGTACGGGCAGGGCGGTGTCATCGTCTGAGAGCGGATGAAAATGTTTCTTGAACCGACCTTCGTCGGCTGCGAAATCTGCCGGCGTCAAGGGTATCTCCTTGAGCTGGGGTTTGCCTTCCTGGTCGCTGTATTGCAAGGTAATTGTTGTCCAGTCCTGGTCGAGGTCAGGATTGCCTTGTAGGGAAAAACGTTCAGCCAAGGTCTCACCTGAACAGGGGTCGTGCACGAAAACGGGGTTCATGCGGCTGTCAACGGCCAGTTTGGCGCGGCGCATGGCGGCGTTATCGGCAGCACCGTGTTCCGACTGACATACGGTATAGACATCGAGCAGTGCAGGCGAGGTGTTATTGTTCAGGAAGATCATGACATTTTTCATGAAATGTCCCGGCAGCGCCGCAGTGCTTTGGATCACCAGCACCCTGGGGTGAAAGGCGGCGATCAATCCCAGTTCTTTGCGGTGCTCCTGTTTTCCTCCATGAACAACACCGAAGCGACTTAGATCGGAATCCTGTGCGGTGAAGCTTGCCGTAGAGGCCTGTCCGCCGGTGTTGGAATAACTGCCGGTATTCAGCACGACTATTTTGATCGGTGTGTTGGTCGTCAATAGACGCGACAGTGCCCCGAAACCGATATCATAGATCGCCCCATCTCCACCCATGGCGATAACACTTGGTAATAGGGCGAGTTCCTGGTCTGAAAATTGGCTCCAATGAAAATATTTAAATAAGCGATCCTGTGTGTCGGGATCGTAATGATCTTCCAGATCGAGTTTGGCGATACGAATAGCCTTGAAGTCCTCCTCAAGGTCTGCGCTCATCCCCTCGAAAAGTCCCTTGGCCAGGGGTGCGGTATCCTGAAAAAGACTATTTACCCAGGGATCGGTATAGGGGTTATAGGGAAAGGTTGAGACATACACACTACTGCAACCGGTGGCGTTAGCGATCATCGCGCTGGCCGGGCCATTCCCCGTCGGGCCGCTTTCAAAATAATACAGGCGCCGCTCAAGCGTTTCGATCGTATCCTGCAGGCGTGGCAATCTTAGTGGATCGAGGTTGTCGTACCCTACTTCTTCGATCTTGGTCTTTAAGCCTGCGATCAGTTCTTCAAGTTCCAGGATATGCTGCTTATACCTTTCTTGGTGAAGGGTTCGATTGGCGGCCATGATCAGGCGGATAGCCGTTACTTCCCCGCATCCTCGACATGCCCCATGCCCACCCGTCATGGCGTAATAGCTGTCATGGTCGAGGAGTAGGCGCTTGGTATCCCCATCCATACGGGTTGCCGTGTTAAAAAAACGCGGCGGTGTGTTCGGCAATTTGCTGAGAAACTCGAACGCATGTTGCAATGAAATGGAAACCTCACTGTTTTGGCGCTGTTCGAGCAATGCTCCGGGTCCGCAGACGTCGACACATTCCATACAGCCGGTGCATTTCCAGGGATCGACATTGACTGAGTAAAGGCCGCCACTGCCGGGGACCGCTTTTTCCATGGCATCGAAAAAGGGCCTGGTCTTGGTCAACGGATAACAGGCCAGTAGGTCGATCAATTTATCTAAATTCTGCTTTACCGTCGGGCTATTCGTGTCGATGCTCGTAATGGCCTGGGCCAAGATTTCGTGAAATGGCGTTGGTTCTTTGCCCGGCAGTTTCCGGTACTGGTCTCTTATAAAGGTGCTCAATGGGTAGACATGACTGGACAGCATTTCTTTGTGCTGTGCAGTGATATCCAATGATTTGATCGCGGTGAGCAATACATCGTGGATGTCGTGCACTGTATTGGGAATCGCGCCGTCGGGGCAGGCCAGGGCACATTCCATACAGCCGGTACAAAGATGGGCGATGAATCGAGGAACGGTGAGTCGGAACAGTCCCTTGTCTTTCCAGACCGCACTGGCTATGGGCATGAACATACCGGTACCGGGGATGACCGGGGCTTCGCCGATGGTGCCGTCTTTGAATCGATCTAATATGAGCTCGTCAAAATAATCTTTATCGAAACATCCGCAGTGAATAGTGCTGCCGGTAGTCTTTACCATTGAAGCGGAAACGGCAACAGTGGTC
>JBDLIZ010000126.1:0-11189 GCA_039714615.1 Pseudomonadota bacterium
GCGGGCATGGTGCGCGATGGTTGCCAGTATGACAAAGATTTCCCTATTGCTGCTTTCACAAGCGCCCCAACCCCCAATGCCAAACCAAACTCCGACCCCTCCCTTCATGTCAAGCCCTTTCGACTCATTTGTAAATGTAAAGATAAAACCTGCATTTTGATCGGTCCCCTGTTCACCGAGGCAGTAAATCGCAAAAGTGATGGATAAGCAACTGCTTGAACTGTATAGCGACTACCTGATCAGTTCGTTCTCGCAGACCAGCGCCACGGGGCTATCGCGGCTGTTAGATGAAGCGATCAGTCACGATAAGATCACGCGTTTTCTCAGCGTCGGCGATTACGGTTCGCGCGAGTTGTGGCAGTTGGTCAAGCCGGTGGTACGCCAGCTCGAGGACGAGGTACTGATTATCGACGACACGATCCAAGAAAAGCCCTATACCGATGAGAATGCGCTGATCAGCTGGCTTCCTGTGTCCGTTTCCCACTCGCGCCAATTGTCCAGAAAAAGCTCTGGCGGTCACGTTCATGAAGGAGGTGAAAAGGATGATGAGCCATGCCCACGATGATATGTGGGGCGTCGTGGTGTTCTTGGGCCAGCTTCAAGGCGTTGATCACCTGGCGCTCGCCGATAAGGAGTCTGCCGCGATCCGAAAGACCACCTTCCGCCAGCCATGCCGAGTCCAGCCCGACGATTGCCAACCGGACATCTTCGATCACAAGGTGTGAAACGTAGCCTAGCCCGTCATCCGTCCGGCCTCTGTCCTGCCCATTGAAATATGAGTCCTGGAAGTGACGGTAGTTTTCTTGTCGCTTGAGCAGGGTCCCTAAGTCCTCTTCCGCCGCAAGAACGGCGTCGATTCGGTTCTGGTCCTGAAGCGACCCACGGGCACCCAGAAAGCATAGCTTGTGGCGCTCACGATCAATATCATGATTGCCGGGAATACAGAATACGCGCTCCTTAGGCACACCCGATGCGGTGCTAATGGCGTCGAAAAAATCTGCCGCAAAAGTGTATTCGTCGGTTTTTCCGGAGAAGGAGATATCACCCGTCGCCAGGATGAAATCCGCCGCCGTTCCTTCCGCGCGTTGCTGTTCGATCTGATCTGCTCGCACATGGCTCTCAAAACTACATTCTGCGACCATGCATCGCCTGCGCGCAGATGAATATCAGAAATATGCAGTCAGCAAATCGGACGCACGCTCAACCCGTCCTTTCCGGAAACAGTCCCGGCATCCATCGTGATGCCAGTTTAGCAGGAAAAGAAAGGCGCAGCGGGGCGCGTGAGCTTTCAGAGACCAGCACTTCGCGATCGATCAGGGCCGATGTGACGCGCCGTGCATGGCGATCGCTTGTGCCGAGTAGTGGGGGGACCTCGCCTCTGGGTAGTTCGCCGCGGTAGAGGATTGCCCCCAATACAGCACCAGCTTTAGGCGGCAGGGCATTAGCGCGGATTTCCTCTTCAGTCCAGATCAGGATACGATCGCGCAGCCGGTCCGGCTGTGCCAGCTCTTCCATGAATTTCACCTGGTCAATACAGGTTTCCAGGAAGAACTTTGAGAAGGTGGCAAGTGCTTCTTCACTTAAGTGGCCGCGCCCGTCCAGGTCGTTTCGGCGTGGCGAATCGCATCCGGCAAGGCGTGATTTGTACGTGGCGACATTCCGGGCGAGGCCTCTGGCAATGGACCAGATGCCGCCGGTATCCAGAGTGTCCAGCAGCATGGCATAGGACATGAGGCGTGCAACGCGACCGTTACCATCAAGAAAGGGGTGTATCCATAAAAGTCGATGATGGGCTGCCGCTGCTGCAAGGATACTATCGGCCTTACCCAAATTACTGTAAACGCTTTCGAATCTTGTTAGGAATCTTGGCACAGCGTCGGGACTGACCGGGACGTGTTGTCCGACTTTTACATCCTTCCGGCGTATCTCACCGGGTATGAGCTTAATTCGCTCGCCCGTATCCGGGTCTTCTGCCCAGAGTAGTTCTTCGGGCAGAAGTCCCCCAAACCGGCGATGGATTTCACAAATCCCGTCTATTGTGGCCGCGCGGCCGCGTAGGCCCCCTTCATCGATCCATTGCTGGACCGCGATATGGGCTTTGGCTTCAAGCTGAAGGTTGCGCTTTGTGTTATCGACGCTGTAATCATTCCTGAGCGCCCGCTCGATATCGACCGGGTGCGTATCGTGGCCCTCAATCAGATTGCTGTAGTAACAGTTCATAGACCGGACAAGATGCGAAAGAGCGCTAAGCACGCCCTCCGGCAGGCTGCGGCGGAACCCCGCTGAGCGGGCGGCAAGCTCCACGGTCAGGTCAGTCAGGTCCGTGCGATACTTTGAACCCTCTGCGATTAGCAGGGGCTCCATCAGGCCGGTCGATTCGCCTCGGTCCTCACCATGCGAGACCGCTAAAATGTCCGCCTTTTTATCTGTTTCATAATCATCCATAAATATAAAATTATCATATAATTAATTGCATATCCAGCTTTCTGGTAGCCTCCTGTATGTCCGCTTTGGAAGCCGCTTTAATCTCTTGCTTCAGAGGCAGCAAATTCAGTGTTTTAGGCACGTCCGACCTTGCCGAAAAGTGATCCAGGCACTTTACGCCCGGAGCTAGCGTTCTGCCGTCTCTGCCATTAGCTCCCTTGACGCGGATATCACGCTGAAATCCTAGCGCCACGCCATTCCATACAACCCTTCCCTTCGGCTCTGGCTGCACCCGTGTTGCTTTGCTGCCCGCGCCGGTTCTGCAGAGGAAAAAAGATTTCCTCACCGGCAGAATCCCGTGAGTTCCTGAAACTCCACCTCGCGCCTCTCGAACATGAGGTGTTTGCCGTTCTCTGGCTGGACAATCGTCATCGTGTCCTTGGCTTTGAAGAACTCTTTCGCGGTACCATCGACCGGGCCAGCGTGCATCCGCGCGAAGTCGTCAAATCCGCCTTTCGCCATAACGCAGCCGCCTGTATCCTGACGCAGAATCATCCTTCCGGTGACAGCACACCATCCCAGGCCGACAAGGCGCTAACCCGTAAGCTCGCAGACGCCCTTTCTCTCATCGACATACGGGTTCTCGATCACATTATCGTTGCCCAAGATTGTACATCCTTCGCCGAGATGGGGCTGCTTTAGACGGCCTCTTTAATATGGCCAGCAGTCTTCGCTGGCCATTAACGCTTCTTTAGTGCCACCGCTCCATTCGCTATCGCTCCCGTGTTGCCCGTTCCCCTGCCGCCAGTTTTCCTGAAGGTGTTGCCATCGGTTCTGTCCTAATTGCTCGCTTTTTATGCTGTTCAAGCATTCGCTTATTATGTAGAGCGAATAATCGCTTTTCCTGTTGCATATACTGCCCTATCGACTGCACTTTGTCATATGCCCCCGCAGCAGCGGGGGCATTCCCCCTGACAACATAACTATAGTCAAATAGCAGGAATTCCTGTAATTCAGGAACTAATGGCAGAACCTAAGACCGTACGAATTCAAGCAAGGGGGCGATATCATGACCATCGGCAGCGCGAAGAGCCGTGACATAGGCCTTTCTTGTTTTACCGGCATCAACCAGATTGACACTGCCCCATGTAAAACGCGGCTGGCCAAGCGCTGCAAGCAGAAGGTCAGTGGCAAGGCGTGCATGACGGCCATTGCCATTCGGAAAGGGGTGGATCAACACAAGGCGATGGTGGAACCGCGCCGCAATCTCGTCCGGCTCATAGGTTTTATTCTCGATCCAATAACACGTGTCATCCAACAGTTGCCGGAGGTCCAGCGGGATGCGATAGGAATCAACGCCGATATTGCGCGCTGTACGCCGGAATTTTCCGGCCCAGCGCCAGACACGGCCAAACATCCGCTTGTGCAGATTGGTAAGAAAACGCTCACTTAGCACATTCCGCTTGCGCGTAAAGGCCCATTGCTCCGTATCCAGGATATTGGCCTGTTCAGCGTCGTTTAGCTCATGACGGAGCGTGATGTAAGACGGGATCAATTCTTCCCGTTCTTCCGCAGTCAGCGGCGTGGACGCATGATTCTGTTCTTCGAGCGGTCCCGTCATTTATCCTCCCACAGCCCGGAGCCAGCCTGTTCGATCAGCCGCCTGGTGAGTTGCCTGAGTTGTTCGCTCTTATCTTCCGCGTCCACATCCTGGTCTTCCAGCACCATACTATGGGCCGTGGATTTAAAGCGCTTTTTTGCCAGCAGGGACGCCCGTTCCTCGACCAAATCATCAAGGGATTTTCGCGGTACAATGGCATAGACCAGACGGCAATCCAGAGCGTGTGCCGCCTTTTCCAGGCTACCCAGTGTTATTGTGCTTTTGACTTCTGCTTGCTCAATAGCAACAACACGCGATTGAACGACACCCAGCCGCCGCCCTAGCTGCGCGGTGGTCATGCCCAGGGCTTCGCGTACCGCCTTAAGCCAGCCGCGCGGCGGGCGCGCGAATAGTTCCGCGTTTTGCAGTAAACTCAATCTCTTATCGAGCTGACGGCGGGCTGTCGCACGATCTTCAGGGCGCATGATATTCACCTTTATGTGATTAAAAATCAACTAAGTAATAACATATATATGATTATTTAACAAAAAGTTAATTACTTATAGGTGATTAAAGGGAGGTTATTGTTCCACGGGTGTCATCACGGGAAGGAGCCCTAGGGCGACTGGACGTGATGACACCCGCGGGCGTGGCGCGATTAGCCCCGCCTCCTTCCGTTGCAGCTGAGGATAGACGTATCCGCAAGCGCGGGATGAAAAATGCGGATGAGTGGCGCTGATGACCCCATGTCCCGTTCAATCCGCGTAGCATGCGATGAGCTTGCGCACCGCATCAATCAAGAGGCTTGTATACCCATTATTGTCAATTCAGCCCGACTGACGTAGCATGCCTCTACATCATTTATTGATTGCAGTATGCATTCAGGAGCTAGTGTCATGCTGACGCCAACAGAACTTCCTCATTACATCTATGATGATTATGCACGATGGGAAGGTAGATGGGAGCTGATAGAAGGAATACCTTTTTCGATGACGCCTTCTCCGAGTTTTCGCCATCAGCGCATCAGCCAGGAAATAGCGCGTTTGCTCAGTAATGCCCTTGAAGGGTGTGAGCATTGCCAAGCCGTGCTGCCGGTGGACTGGAGAGTTACGGAAGATACGGTAGTTCAGCCGGACAATATGGTCATCTGTTACCAGCCTACTGGCGCTTTTCTTAGCCAGGCTCCGTCGCTGATTTTCGAGATTCTCTCGCCTGCCACTGTGGAAAAAGACCGGCATACGAAATATTCCATTTATGAGAGAGAAGGCGTCATTTATTACTGTATTGTTGATCCGGTTAATAATGCAGCAATGGTTTACCATCTGCGGGAAGGCCGGTATGTAAAGCAAGTGGATGCGACGGATGAGTCCATTAAATTTGATCTAGGCAAGTGCAAAATAGTATTTGAATTTGCCCGTATTTGGCCTGAATGACCCGTTTGATACAGACCAAGAAAAACTCGTTTTTTCCATGCTGTCGCTGCTCAGGAAGGCTACCGATATTAGCATGACAGCCCACTGAATTTGCTGAACCTGTAGATTCAGATTAGCATTGTTGCTTATGCACATCTTACATGGCAGCTGGCTCCCCGCCGCTGAGAGCCAGTTCGAAAACCAGGGCAGATTTCTTTTTTGGGTCGAGAATGAGGGCTCGACCAAGAGTAAAAAATCGACCCATATTCACCCTTATCAGCTCACCGGCAAGGTACTTAGTTCATTTTTTACCGATGTATTCCGCCTGCCAAAGCAGCTAGCATCATTATTTCCGAGAACCACTACTGCAATGGAATTGACCCTCCCCAGCAGCAAGGGTCAACCGCTGCCCTCTCCTGAATTAGCCCACAGCCAGGGCAGCGATGCGCCCGATGCCTTCCAATGGCAAGCCTGGCGGGTATCCGCACTCGCCGTCGAACAGCCTCTGCCCCTGCTAAAGGAGATCCATTTTCAGGCGCCGCATTTCGCGAATGAAGTGAAACTCGGCAGCGACCTGCTGTTCTGGTGCCATTTTGGACGCGCCTTCCGGGAGGTGGTGAATAAACACCACTACATTCCCACCATTATCCCTTACCAGAAACCAAGCCGGGGTCGCGGAAAAAAACAATCCGAGCTGTCATTTACCACTGGCTGGCTGCCCCTGTCCGCCCGCTATCAGGAGCTGTTGACCCAGTATGGCGAGGCCATGCCTGGACTTTGTCGCGCCGTTTCCAATGAACGGGCAAAAACCAAGACCAAGCACGCGGCCGCACTACGTGACCCCTTCGCCTTACTGAACCACTTCTGCGCCCAGACCCTGGACCGGCTGGTCGAAGACACTCATTTTTACCAGAAGAATCTCAAAGCGGTGGCCGGTACCTTGGTCGCTAACGCAATCGCAGGCGATCGTGATTACCGTTCCACCGCCACCTCAATCACATTGGGAACCTGGCAACAATGGCAACGCTGGCGGCGACGATTAGAGGGTTTACATCAGGAAGAGGGATTCGTGCTCTGTTTTCGGCTACAGGAGGCCCCAGCCGAAGAGCCGGATAACTGGTATCTGGAGTGGCTGGCCGCCTCACGCAAGGATCCCTCTTTACAACTGAGCTTAGCCGATTACTGGTTATTGAACGGCACTAAGAAAGCCACATTTACCCGCCGCTTCGGCAAAGACTTCGGGCAACAATTGCTACTACAGATCGGTCAGGCGGCGCGCATGTATCCCAAGCTTTGGCAGGGCTTGGACACCGACCAACCCGTCGGGCTCGCGCTAGACAGGGATGAGGCCTTGACCTTCCTCCGCGAACATGCCTGGGTACTGGAAGACAGCGGCTATCGTGTCATCGTGCCCGCATGGTGGACACCCCAGGGTAGACGGCGGGCCTTATTGAGGCTACGGGCAGGCTCCTCTACGACTCAAGACAAGAATGCAGCAGGCGGCCATTTCAGCCTCCCATCACTAGCCCGGTATCGTTATGAACTGGCCATCGGCGGAAAAACAATATCCGAACAAGAATGGCGCACCCTGGTGGAGTCCAAGTCAGAGCTGGTCCTATTCCGAGGACAATGGATGGAACTCAACCAGGACGAGATGTCCAGGATGCTGGCGTTCTGGGAACGCCAAGGAAACAGGGATCAGGAAATGCCCCTATCCGAGTTTCTGCAGAAGGCCGCCGGCTCCGAGGAAGAAAATATCGAATTGATTTACGACGGGGCACTCGAAGAGATGATGGCACGCCTGAGAGATGCGGGTCGCCTGACACCCTCCGATACCCCCAATGATTTCCACGGCCAACTACGCGCTTACCAGCAACGCGGTCTGGCTTGGCTCAATTATCTTGAACGCCTTGGCATGGGACCCTGCCTGGCCGATGACATGGGACTGGGCAAGACGATACAGGTGATCGCCCTGCTGCTGAACGAACGTGCTACCACTCCCCGGATAGGTCCTACCCTGTTGATCGCCCCCACCTCCGTGCTCGGCAACTGGCATAGAGAACTTGAACGATTTGCGCCATCCCTCAAAGCCATCATCCATCACGGTCCGCTACGTCCGAAAAAACCTGAGGAGTTCAACAAGGCGATCATCGGCCAAGACGTCATCATTAGCTCGTTCGCCCTGATCCGTCTGGATAGCAAGCTGTTTCTCAATCAAACCTGGCACCGGGTCGTGGTAGACGAGGCCCATAATCTCAAAAATCCCCGCGCGGCCCAGACCAGGGCGATCACCAAGCTGGATACGCTGCATAGGATGGCGCTGACCGGCACCCCCATCGAGAACCGGTTGTTGGATCTGTGGTCTATTTTCCACTTTCTCAACCCAGGCTATCTGGGCACCTCAGCCCAATTCAAAAAACGCTTCGAGAGCCCGATCCAAAAAGATCAGGACATGGGCCGCGCCACAACCCTGAAACGCCTGGTAGAGCCTTTCATTCTGCGCCGCTTGAAAACTGACAAAGGAATCATCAAGGACCTACCCGACAAGGTGGAGCAGAAGGTCTATTGTAACTTGACGCCTGAACAGGCCTCCCTCTACCAGGCCGTGGTCGATGAGGTGCAGGACACCCTGGCGGGGGTAGCGGGTATCCAACGCAAGGGCCTGATTCTATCCACCTTGATGCGACTCAAACAGATCTGCAATCATCCCGCCCAGTTTCTGCAGGATGGAAGCGAGTTTTCGGAGCCGCGCTCCCACAAGCTGGAGCGTATCGCCCAGATGGTGGAAGAAGTCATTGCCGAAGGTGAAAGCCTATTACTGTTCACCCAGTTCACCGAGGTGGGTAAGGCCTTGGAGCGCCTGTTTCGCCAGAGCTATCACTACTCCACCCGCTTTCTGCACGGCGGCACCTCACGCAACCGGCGTGAGCGAATGATTACCGAGTTCCAGGATCCCGACAGTGAGCCGTCGGTCTTTATCCTATCGCTCAAGGCCGGAGGTGTCGGTATCACCCTAACCCGTGCCAACCATGTGTTTCATTTTGACCGCTGGTGGAACCCTGCGGTAGAGAACCAGGCCACCGATCGGGCCTACCGTATCGGCCAGGAGAAAAAGGTCTTCGTACACAAGATGGTCACCCTGGGAACCCTGGAAGAACGTATCGACCGGGTGTTGGAAGAGAAGCAGCGCCTGGCGGAAAGCATTGTGGGCAGTGATGAGGCCTGGCTGAGTGAACTAGACGATGAGGCATTCCGAGAGCTGATTGAATTGAACCGCAGTGAGGCGGTATTGGATTAAAGCCATGGCAAATATAAGTAAAACTTGGTGGGGAAAACGCTTTTTGACCGCCCTGGAATCCTGTACCGACAGCGGTCGTCTACAGCGCGGACGCAGCTATGCCGGCCCCTCTCGTCTACTGGAATTCAAGATTGATGGTGACCTCATCCGATCAAGGATACGGGGTAATGTCAACCCCTACTTCGGTGTCTACAAGGAACCTCGTTACAATGTTGAGATTCGCCTCAAGAAGATCCCGGCGAGCAAGTGGAAAATCATCATCAAACAACTCACCGGCAATGCCGGTTGGTTATCCCGCCTGATCCTGGGAGAGGTCCCGGAAGACATCGATAAGGCATTTGCCGGGACGGGTCACTCCCTGCTTCCCCGCAGCCCCAGGGAACTGCAGACCCAGTGTTCCTGTCCGGATTGGGCCAACCCATGCAAACATGTGGCCGGCACCTACTACCACGTGGCCCAGCTGCTAGACCAGGATCCTTTTTTACTGTTTCAGCTACGCGGCCTAACGCGGGATTCGCTGGAGAGAGAATTGATAAAATCTCCATTAGGCAGCGCCCTTGCAAAACAGCTGCAGGAGGAACGGGTTTCCCTACCCGAACCCGTGGCCAACCGCTACCCACCCGCACCACCCACCGAGAAGACCAGCCTGACCATGAGTTACAAGCAATTCTGGGGCGGGAAGCGACTACCCAAAGCACAGACCAAAGAAGATGAAGCAGGCGTTCCTGCATTGATCATCCGCCGGGAAGGAGACAACCCGCCTTTCTGGTCCAGGGAAAACTCGTTTGTCGAAGCCATGAGTGAGATTTACCTACGGGTACAATCGAATAGTAAAAACCGCATATGAATTATGCAACTGAAAAGCTTTGCTTATAACTTCTGCTAAGAATAGACATCATATCCCTATGAACGATAGATTCGACCAAAACAAACTCGACAAAATAGTTGCCGAGGCACATGCCAACCGTAATAAACGAAACACAGGATATCGCGAACAGGCACTAAAAATGTATCCGTGGATTTGCGGTCGATGCGCCAGGGAATTCACCCGGGAAAATCTGCAAGAACTGACTGTTCATCATCGCGATCACGACCATGACAACAACCCATCGGATGGCAGTAACTGGGAGCTGCTCTGTATTTACTGTCACGATAATGAACATTCACGTTATGCGGATTATGTTAAAGGTGGCGAATATGGCCATAGTAATTCGAATCCAACTGCAGCCACACACAATCCTTTTGAACAATTGAAAGCTCTAATGAACAAGAAGGATAAGTCCTGAATTCGTATCGTAGGTGTATAACCTCTGTAAGTGACTAATATGAAGTTTCGAAAGGGTCGAAAGGGGTCAAGGGTCGAAAGGAAAGGGGTCAAGTAAGTTTTATAATGCATAACCTTTGCTCAATTTGTCTTAATATCGATTCAAGTTCACCCCAAGTGATAAGTGTGCGAACATCGGTCAATGCTCGGCTGACGCTGCCCGGGTGATTTACGCCGAATGCTCTGGCTATATCCTTCAAGCGCTTATCCCCATAATACTGGCAGCAATACATCGCAACTTTCCGGGCCAAATTGGCCTGCTGTCGGCCAGGCTGGCGGTGAGCAATGGTGGCCGTACTGACGCCATATACGTTCGCCACCGCATTGATAATGACCGTGATCTCTGGTTTTTCTATCCGCACTGGGAATAGTTCCACTGACGATTTGCCGTGCTCTTCTTTGGCAATCCGTTCGCGAAATAGCTGATCGCCCAGAACGGCACCCACCCGGTCTTTGGAATAAAACGTCTTGATCTCCTCATCGACACCCAGACCGACATAGGCCCGATAAGCACTGTAATAGCGCTGAGTCCCCAGCCTTTGATAGAGGAGATCTCGCTTGAGCCAGTCTGGACAGGATGTCCGGTTGATATAGGCGCGATAGCTGGACCACGGATAATCTTCAAGGCGTGTCACCAGCGGTTTATTCATGTCGATTGGGTTGCGGTGGATATAACGGGAGACCTGCAAGAGATAGGCATCTTCATCGACTAGGATGGCCTTGTATCGGCCCCGAAACAGCGGACCATCAGTGGATAAAAGACGGTTATGACGTTGCGTATAGACCCCATTGACATGGCGCATGATACGACCAAGATTGGCGCGGGGTGTCTGAATCAGCAAATGATAGTGATTGCCCATCAGGCAATAGACATGGATCAGGGCATCGAAGCGGCGATGCGCCTCAGCGAGTGTATACTGGAATGCCCGATAGTAGGTGTCTCCATGGAAAATCGTCCTACGTCCGCGGCCCCGGTTCATGACATGGTAGACAGCGTTTTCGTATTCAATGCGTGTAGCCCGAGGCATGCAGGAATGTTAGCAGGGCGTAAGTAGTTATGCAACTTACCTGACCCCTTCCTTTTTTATGCTTTTGTTAGCCGTTCTTCATATTGCCTTAACGCTTTCTATA
>JBDLIZ010000127.1:0-11174 GCA_039714615.1 Pseudomonadota bacterium
ACCTAGTGACTAACAGTTGGCCGCTCTAAGGATCTGCGCATTATCAGTATCGGCTTTTCCGGGCTCTACCCTTAAACTTCATCCTCAAAGCCGCTTTGTATGGAACCCCCCTAGCGGTCCTTACGAACTCACTTCCCTGCGGCCGCGTGTCGGGCGGGGGACCGCCCCAGGGGGAGACACTCAGGGGCTATAGGTGATTGCAGCAGAGGGGAGCACTCCGGGCCGGAGGCGGGCAGTTCCGCGATGGGTGGCGGCAGTATTCCCGGGGCGATTTGGTGGGCCCTGTAGGATTCGAACCTGGAACCAAAGGAAGAGATTTCCTTCCGGGATGGATTGGTCACGATATAGCCCGGCAAGATATATGCTGGGTGTTTGCGCGGATCACCGGTACCATAAGCCTCTCGGCTACGAGATTAATTTGGCATCAACCTTCGTCCCCGTCACGCTATGCGAATCGCGTTGGAAAGCATCTTCTTCGGGCGCAATCACTACATGGATCATCCTTGTGTTCTCCTAACGGTGTCTTGGGAATCGGAAGAGAGCGGATTGTCCGGTATTGATAGGCTCAGCTGCGCATCCAGATGGCGTGTGATCAGTGATCGACTGACATCTAACCATATTGCGATTGCCCGCGTTTCGGACGCACTTAGCGAGGCTGTAGACAGCGACGCGGCATACGTCACTGATCTCGTACTGGCTCTGGTGCACCTGTTTCTAGACCGGATCGGCGCTCCGACGGCGCGCGTCGAAAAGATCCCACCGCCTTCCGCCGAATGGCCGCGGAGTCTCCACATAACATTCACCTACGACGATTCACTGATCGCCGAGGCCGCGGCGCGTGTGGTTTGCGACTTAGCTGAGTTTCTGGTCGACGGTAATCCCTTTAACGGCAACGACGCTGTCAACAACGACTTTGTGGACCGGCTCGATTCGCTGCGCCTTCGGCACCAATCGCGCCTTCGCTCGATGTCCGCTCAAGCTCTCTCCACGATTGCCGCCAGCCGCAACGTTCCTGAGATCCGATACGGACTTTGGCCCTTCCAACCGGCCGAAGGCGACGCGGAATCGGCTGTCCTCAAGCGATTTGCGTTCGGACAGGGGATACATCAACTCCAGCTCAGCGATGCCTTGGTGTTACCGGTCGCCTACGAGTTGCTTGGAGACCGTCTTGCGATGAACCGGCATCTTGCTAGTGCAGGCCTGCCGGTGCCAACGACGGAGCAGGAATTCACACAAATCAATAGCACTCGGCGTGCGGTGCGTGCCGCCGAGCGGTTAGGGTATCCGGTTGCCCTAAAAACCCGGCAGGTTGTAGAGGCGGGGGGCGTGATTACCGACCTTCGCAATGCTGAAGAGGTCGCCGCTGCGTATGGAAGACTTGCCGCGAAACATCGGTACGTGGTCGTCGAAAGGCATGTAACAGGGGAGGCGTTTCAACTGCTAGTTGTGGCGGGGGAGGTGAAGGCGGCGTGCCAGCGTCGACCGCTCGACGTCGTCGGCGACGGTACTCGACGCATTGCGGATCTTATCTCAGCGCATGTTCATGTTGACGGGCCAGCGATGGTGCCACAAATCCATATCGACGCGCTCCAGGCACGTCTCCGGGAAGACCTGAAAGCCAAGGGGTTTGATCCGGACTCGGTGCTACCAGGCGGAGAGGAGCTGCGCGTGCAGAATGGCGCGGACGCGTTGACTATTGGTCCGCAAGCTGACGCGCTCGAAGAATTGAGTCTCTACGCTGATGTGTTAATGCTAGCCTGTGATGCGGCCAGCAGCCTGAAACTGGCGGCAGCGGCAGTTGATATCATCGTCGACCGGGCGGAAGGACGGCTCGTTCCGGCTACAGCAACCGTGGTAGCAGTGAACCCCAATCCTGACTTGGCCTTTCACCGGCGTGTCGATGAACATCTGCCCCTCGACACAGCCTCGCGGTACCTGGACGCTCTTATGCCCCCACCATCCGACCACCGTATCCCCGTGGCCGCGGTGACCGGTACCAACGGGAAGACAACCACCTGTTTCATGCTTGAGCATATCCTGCGAACGACAGGGCGGATCACCGGGCTCGCTTCTACGGATGGCTTCTATATTGACGGCGAGCGCCGCAAGCGGGGTGTTCACAGTGGTATATCGGGAGCGTTCCAGGTGTTTACCAATCCCCACGTCGATGCGGCAATTCTTGAGACCTCTCGCGGTACCCTCCTTAAACACGGCCTGGCCTTTGACCGGTGTGCGGTCGCAGCCTGTACCAACGTAACCGAAGATCACATCGGCGAGGACGGAATCAAAACGCTGCGGCAGCTTGCCCGTGTCAAACGCACTGTGGTCGAAGCCGCACGTGAGGCGGTTGTGCTTAACGGCGAAGACCCCAACTGCCTTGCCATGCTCACGCATTGTAAGGCGGCTCAGGCGTACCTAGTGTTCTCTTCGAACGACGTTTCGCAAATAGAGCGTCATGTTTCCGAAGGTCGTCGCGTGATTGTTCTCAAAGAGGCGGATGAAGGCCAAAATATCGTAGTACGCGATGCTTCTGGCGAAACACTACTTACGCCGGTATCAACAATTCCTGCAACCTGGAACGGTGCAGCGGTCCATAACGTGCAAAACGCGATGTTCGCCATCGGCCTGGCGCTGGGATTGGGCGTGAAACCGTCTGTCATGCGGGACGCGTTATCGCGTTTTTCGACGTCGATTGAACAACTTCCGGGCCGACTTAATCGGTATGAGGGGCTGGATTTCGACGTGATTCTTGATTTTGCCCACAATGCGCATGGATATGCGGCGCTGCGCGATTGCCTGCTAAAGTTGCCAATTAAAGGTAAGCGCACGCTTATTGCGTGTGCGCCCGATCGCCAACGTGACGAGGAACGACAAGCGGTCGCGCAGGTCCTGGCCGGTGCTTTCGACACGATTATCTGTCGCGGCACTGTTCGGCGCGACGGTACCCTTGTGACGGAAACCGCCCAAGCACTTCGCGATGCTTTGGTGAAATCGGGAGTTGCCGAAAGCTCGGTATGGGTCGAGCCCGAATTGCAGGACGCGTTGCAGCATGCGTTACTTGCTGCCGGCCCCGGAGACCTCATTGCAGTCAGCGCTTTGGCACGCTATCAGCAGCTTTGGGATCAACTGGAGGCATTTCGAGATGGCAATTTACTGGAACATTCTCGTCAGAGTGGGTGGGCTGCCGATGCCTGACAGTTCCAGTAATCCGGCCTGCAGATTTCGTCAATCGCAGCTATGCAATGCGCGGCTTAATGATCCGTGATTATTGACCCACAGTCGTACTCGCGCCGTTTCGCCGGAATGATCCATGTAGACCTCGAGTCTTATCCATCGGGCACCGTGGAAAGACCAGAGTCCTATCGAATTTTCCCAACATGAAAATTGTTCATCTGGGTATCAGGCATTCGGGGTGGCGCGGTGGCGTTCAAACATATATCAGGGAACTCTATACCCGAACACGGAATCGAGGACACAGTGTCGGTGTCTATTTCGTTCCGAAGAAGGGCGTCTGTGTTGAATCAGCGCCCGGTATCTATTCAGTCGACGTCCCTTTCAGTAATGATTTTGTGCGGTTACGACTGCAAAATATATATTCAAACGTTCTCGGTGCCATCAGCGATGCGGATCTGATTCATTACCATCACTACGGCCCGGCGTTTTACTCCTTCATACAGGCCCTGGCGAACAAGCCCACGGTTTACACGTTCCACGGTTCTGCGGCAGTAGCTTGCGATCATTCCGTAAAAAAGCATTTTATCGAATGGATCGAGAAGCGTGCGCTTCGCTCATGTGATCGGATCGTCGTTGTGACAAAAGGGCTTGCCCGCCTTCTGGATTCGTACGACATCAGCCATACCTTCATACCGCACGGTGCGGACCCACAACATGGTCCGATTTCGGACCAAGACATTTATGAACGATTCGGATTGCGCAAAGGCGAGTATCTTTTGCATGTGGGTAGGTTGCTTCCCGCCAAGGGCGCTGCTGTTCTGATACAGGCGTTCCGTAAGCTCAAAAATGCCAGCAAGCCGCTCGTAATCTGTGGCGATTCGGATAATCTTGCCTATATAGAGCAACTAAGATCACTGGCTTACGATAGTCAGGGAACCGTCAGGCTGTTGGGGAACGTGGAAGATGATCTGCTCCACGCTTTATACAGCAACGCTTACCTGTTCGTTTCCCCTCTTCAGATAAAAGGCTTTCCGCTTGCCGTCGTGGAGGCCATGTCACACGGGCGATGCGTCGTCATGAGCGATGCATATGAAACCGAGGAGCCGCACCACGCCTACGGCATCAGAACGGCTCCAGGTAACGTAGCGGACCTCAAAAAAGTCCTCGAAGAACTGCTGGTTGATGAGCAGAAGGTTGCTCACTGGGGTGCCAAGGCTAAGGCCTATGTTGCGAAGGCGCACAACTGGGAAAAGGTGGTGCGCGAATATGAAGATATATACGCACAATTGACGCAACACCATCGGGTCAAGGATTGCCGAAAGCACACCTAGCTAGTAGCCGGGTTTTACCTCGTTTGTCACTATGGAGGTGTCTAGGGTTCCGTGGGAAGTCCATTTGCGTATTCCACGCTCATCCGGCCACCGATTCCATGAGCATCCGGCCACCCATTTCACGATGATCCGGCCACCGATTCCATCAACATCCGGCCACTGATTCCACGGCCATCCGGCCACCCTCCGGCAGGAGGCTTCGCAGGATTTCGTTTCATCTAACATCACCCCCTTTTCGGAGAGGGGGCGATATGGAGCGACTATCCATGAGAAAAATTCACGAGATCCTTCGGCTGAGCCTGGACTGCGGGCTATCCGGCCGGCAAATTGCCCAAAGCACCGGTGTCGGCCGTACCACCGTGGGCGAGTACCTGCAGCGGTTTCAGGCTTCCGGCCTGACCTGGCCATTGCCGAAAACGCTCAATGACTGCGAGTTGGAACAGCGGCTGTTTCCTCCGTTACCAGGCGTGCCGACCGATCAGCGGCCGATACCGGACTGGCGCCAGGTGCAAAGTGAACTGCGCCGTCCCGGTGTGACGATGTATCTGCTCTGGCAGGAGTACAAACTGGCGTATCCGCACGGCTTTCAGTACAGCTGGTTCTGCGAACACTACCGCCAGTGGCGTGGCACCCTGGACTTGAGCATGCGCCAGGAACACCGGGCCGGTGACAAGCTATTCGTCGACTATGCCGGCCAGACCGTCGGCATTGTCGATCGCACTACCGGCGAGATCCGGCCGGCACAGGTCTTTGTCGCGGTACTGGGCGCCTCCAACTACACCTATGCTGAAGCGACCTGGTCACAACAGCTGTCAGACTGGATCGGCTCGCATGTGCGGGCCTTTCAGTTCTTTGGCGGGGTGAGTGCGGTCATTGTCCCGGACAACCTCAAGTCCGGCGTTCACAAGGCGCACCGTTACGAGCCCGATCTCAACCCTACCTATGTCGAGATGGCCAGCCACTATGGCACCAGCGTGATGCCGGCGCGCTCACGCAAGCCCAAGGACAAGGCCAAGGTCGAAGGCGGCGTGTTGCTGGTCGAGCGCTGGATACTCGCGGCACTGCGCAACCGCACCTTCTTCTCGTTGCATGAGCTCAACCAGGCCATCGGCCAGTTGCTCGACAAGCTCAATCGGCGTGCCTTCAAGAAACTGCCAGGCAGCCGCCTGTCGCACTTTGAGACCATCGACAAACCGGCCCTGCAGCCGTTACCGGCCGCGCCCTATGAGTTCGCCCAGTGGAAGAAGGCCCGCGTGCACATCGACTATCACGTCGAGGTCGATGGCCACTATTACTCGGTCCCTCACACCCTGGTCAAACGCCAACTGGACGTACGCTACAGCGCCACCACCATCGAGTGCCTCCATCAGGGCCAACGCGTGGCCAGCCATGTGCGTTCCCACCTCAAAGGTCGGCACACCACGGTGCCCGAGCACATGCCCAAGGCGCACCGTGAAATGGCCCAGTGGACACCTCAACGGTTGA
The DNA here is from genome assembly GCA_039714615.1 of Pseudomonadota bacterium. Taxonomy (GTDB): domain Bacteria; phylum Pseudomonadota; class Gammaproteobacteria; order JAAEPA01; family JAAEPA01; genus JAAEPA01. The sequence goes on from JBDLIZ010000127.1 coordinate 5,991, forward strand.
TCAACTGGGCACAGAAGATCGGGCCGGCCACGGCCGCTTTGATCGAAGCCATCCTGCAACGCCGCAAGTATCCGCAGCAGGCCTTCCGCACCTGCCTGGGCATCCTGCGCCTGGGTCAAAGCTATGGCGACGATCGTTTGGAGGCGGCCAGCCAGCGCGCCTTGCTGATCGGCTCGCACAGCTACAAAAGTGTGGACTCGATCCTACGTAAAGGCCTGGATCGACAAACAACCGATGCCCAGCAGGCACTGGAGTTGAGCGTCGATCACGACGACATCCGCGGCGCGGACTATTACCACTAATCTGAAGGAGCATTCTCATGCTACACCACCCCACGCTCGATAAACTTCAAGCCCTGCGCTTTACCGGCATGCTCAAAGCCTTACAGGAGCAGCAGCACCTGCCGGACATCGAAACCCTGTCCTTTGAGGAACGCCTAGGCCTACTGGTCGACCGGGAAATGACCGAACGCGAAGATAGGCGTCTGCAGACCCGGCTGCGCAAAGCCAAACTCAAGCATCAGGCCGCCATCGAGGATATCGACTACCGCGTACCCCGTGGCCTGGACAAGGGCCTGATGCGCCAACTCAGTAGCTGTCAGTGGATCAAAAATGGACTGAACCTGATCATCCACGGTCCCACCGGTGTCGGCAAAACCTGGATCGCCTGCGCGTTGGCCCACAAGGCCTGTCGGGAAGGCCTCTCAGCCCAATACCTGCGCCTGCCCAGGCTGTTCGAAGAACTTCACCTGGCGCATGGCGACGGACGCTTCCACAAGATGATGAGCGGCTTTGCCAAAACCGATCTGCTCGTGCTCGATGACTGGGGGCTGGCCAAGCTCCATGCCGAACAGCGACGCGATCTACTGGAATTGCTCGATGACCGCCACGGCCACCGCTCGACGATCGTCACCAGCCAGATACCGGTCGATCACTGGCACGACGTCATCGGCGATCCGACACTGGCAGACGCCATCCTCGATCGCTTGGTGCACAACGCCTATCGCCTCCACCTCAAGGGCGAATCGATGCGAAAACGCCAGGCTAAATTGACATCAACTAACGATTCGGAGTAACACTGACACACCTGCGTCGCTTCGCTCCGACTGCCTGGCCGGATGTCTCTGGAACAGGTGGCCGTATGTTCGTGGAACAGGTGGCCGGATGAGCGTGGATTAGGTGGCCGGATGGCGTGGAATACGCACCCCAACGCAATGACGGAGGATGACGCGACCCGACAGCACCTTGCCTTGGAAAACGATTGCGTCCCGACAGGCCCGACGCGGTCTGGTGTGGCGTGCGGCCCGCTGGGTGCAAAAGCCGCCGGAATCGGCTAAAAAGGACCTAAACCGCCGACGGAGAGAGGGACGATGGCGCTGAATCGGAGCACAACACCCGAAAATTCCGCCTCAGAGGCCCGGCACTTCTCTTGCCACCGTAGGGCCCGAAAATACAATCCCCGATAAACCGGGTCAGAGAACAAATTTGGCTAATATAATTAAGTATGACCCATTCCGAGCTGCACCGAGACCACTCTGGTCATTACCGCCAGCTACGGCAGCCGGCGGTAAAGCGCGAACAAGAGGTCGTCGCCCGAAAGGGCCAGATGATCCCATGACATCGACTTAGTGACATTGCGGAGCGCTAGGGATGCGTCCAATTCTGTTTGAAGATATGAAGGTCTTTAAGGTCTTTTTTCTCCCCCTTCCGCAGGATGAGGACATCTTGATCAATCAGCTTTGCAATGTTTACCAGCGTGTCGAACGTTTTTTGGATAGGCTCTACGTTGTCCAACCCAATAAGGAAACGATGCACAGCTGGGCGCAACTGACCAACCTCCCGAATCCCATCATCCAAATGTGCCATGTCACCCATCTCGCTAGTCGCTAACTTCTGGGTTCGGCCTATCACGGTATTGAGCGGCTCAGCAATCCTCATGATTTCGCTCTTTAATTTTTCCAGTCGATCAGGTACCAATGGGTCACCTCCCATCTGGCCAATCAAAAAGTGATAGATCAGCATCTTGACGTAAGCGGAAATGCCAACGAGATATGCCGGGCAAATGGCTAGCGCCTCATCGTAGTGCTGATGCAAGAAGTCGAAACTCTGATTGATATCGCTTTGGGGTGACAGATATTCTTCGATATGTCCGTGGAAATCTTTGGTCTCATGTGGACCCAGCCCATCGGGGCTGGCGGCCAGTTTATCCTCCTCGGCAAGATATTGGCTTACGCGGTAAAACATTCGGCTCGCTTTTTCGGCCTCTGCGCGCTTGAGTTCCTTCCTTACAACTTCGCCGACGATTTCCGCGAATTTGTCTTCCGTGATAGGTAACGGCTCGGGCGCGGCGCCCAAGCCGACCAAGTTGGAGATCACATCCGCAATAGTTGAAAAAATTTGTCCCCCCGGGACGGGCACCGTACTAAGCGCCGATGACAAACCGGAGAGAACATTTTCTGCTACCTTGGCTGCGTCTTCCCGATCAGGCAGTGTTTTCGCGAGTTGGCTACCATGAATGATAAACTTTTGGTCGCGCGACCACCAATCCGTCAGTTTGAAGTCACCATCCGATGTGGGCACTATAAGTACGGATCCACCCCACTTCAGTCCAAGGGAAACCGTGGGTCCTACTCTCGTCGCCGCTTCCTTGGTCTTCCCCACCGCCAAAAATATCCCATTTTTTTTGACCCCACCCGTGATTTTGGAGCTGTTATCATGTGTTTGCCCAGGGTGAATTTTCTCATACCCAACGTCAATAAGATGTTGCCATGGTTCTTTAAGCCCTGGCGCGGCCTCTCTCGCAATCCAATACAAATCCTGGTTGGTTCTATTCGTGATGTGCATATACAGAGCTCTCCTATTTTGTAAATCAATTTTGAAAAGGCATCTTGCTCGTCGCCTTTGTGGAACTGTCTACTGACACAGTTTATACTAAATTTGTAATGCAATTACTGAAGTTGAACGGCCACCTCTCCACCATAACATTGAGTATCTGGCATATCGCCATGTTTCAAAGGTCGCAATATGTCTGATATGTCCGTGAACGACCCTGTAAAAACAAAAAGTTACGCAAAGATTCCCCGAATATCAAGGCGTATTGCTCTGTCGAAACAATGCAGTTTTCTGTAGCGAATTTGACCGAAAAAGATTTCCGGCGACGACAGTCAATTGTGACAACAGGGCGCTGGCGCCGTGGACAACCGTTACATTAGAGGCCCACTTGCGCGGCGTTCCTTCCGTTCTGGCGGCCCCTCCTGACCGGCTGAAGTAGGCCCGAAAGCGGCCCAAGCGCCGGAAGTCACGGTTGCTTCAGCGCGGGAGTCCGCTGTCTGGAGTTCAGCAGACGTTCGCCGGGAACGCGGCTAGTACCGGGTTATGCTAAAGCAGTCATTTAGTAATGACCAGCGTAGCCGGGCGGCGACCTTACGCGGTGATTTCAGAAATCTCCGGATTCGCCGCTCCGCTTCACGCAATTGTTCTGCCGCAGATCATACGCGTGTTCGTCTGAACGGACCGGTAAAAAAAGCTCCCCAAAAGAGCCGAATCAAAGGATCTCGGTCATTGGGGAGTTTACTCCGTTGGTTTTTCATTTGGTTCGCAATCGCGGGAAGCAAGACAAACAAGAGTCGGCGGACTCGTTGTCTAAGTTAATCAACCGGGGTATCTTACAGTGCCACCTGACTCCGGTAAATTAAACTTCGTTTGCTCCTGGTCGTAGTGAATGTTCACCGTGTATCCTGTGCCATCGCCGCCTACATCCTCTGCTGTGTAGGTCTTCCCTTGCCCTAACGGTCCAGAGCGCAGTGCAAACCATTCAACAGCATCGTCTCGGTTGTAAATGAACCATACAATTTTTCCACCTGCAGTATTCTCGATTGTCACATTTGCCATCGTTTCAGACTCCTATTGATTGGAACTCCTAATTGATTGAAAGTGCTCACGGTAGGGTGAGCTTGACAACGAGTCCGCCGACTCTTGTTTGCATTATCCTTGAGCAGACACAATCTGCCTCTACTGACCTGCCCTCATTTTCTGCACCAAGGCCTAAGTTAGTTGAGTCAAGGTTGTGAGCGTTATTGTTCCAGTTAATGTGGTCATTATATATTGCACCTCCCTGATGCAGGGTTAGGACCCGTTAGCGCGACCGATACTTAATTTATCTATAGATTATCCACCACGCCGTTGCCATTACATTTTCGTTACGGTCTTAATAGTCTCAAAACGGCGCTGTTCGTTTTGTCGTTACCGGGAAACGCCACCGCTACACCCGTTAGGTTACGAAATACAACCACTTCTTTCGTCAAACTGAAGTTGTCATACTCGAACATACCCCTTTGCAAATTTTTTCATGGTATTTTCGTTGCAACTGATGTAGTGGTCAACTAATCCTGGACGATTCAGTGTTTCTCCTCCATCTGTTAAGAAGACATCTTTTTCGATAAGGCAGGAAGGAAGCCGATACAAGCTTTCCGACTGCTCTAGCTTTTTATTAGAATCCTGGCTGAAACCGTTGTCTTGTTTTCCCGACAACGGTTCGACACGGCGCACCTTTGCGCGTTTACCGGATGGGCGCGCCGCAGGCCTACCTCGCGAAATTAAAAATAGCATGGTATTTCTGCCAAAACTGTAAAACTTTGTGCCAAACTCGCTGAGGCGTCGCGCGCTCCAAAACGGCACATTTCATGCCCGCGTCTGTATGCTCCAGATTGGCCGCGGTGCCCCCCTATGGGTGGAACCCAAGACCACACTCGCCTTGACTGATCCAACCCGTGTGAGAGAGCGTTTCAAAAAATCCGAGAAAGTTTTTAGAGATATTCCACGCCTGCTTTACCTTCACGAAACACCGCGCAGATCGTGCTGGGCTCTGGGCCATGCAGGGATTACAAAACCGGACAGGCCCGGGAAATATATTTTTCAGCAATGACGGGTTCCAGCATTACCCGGGCCTTCCCGGTACTGGGTTCGGTCGTCCGCTTCTATTTAGGGTTATCCGCTGCCTGCCGCCGAGTAACGACAGTCGTGGATGATATCGCCGTCGTTAAATCCTCAGGGAGTGGGACGGTCAGCGCGGCCGGCGGTAGGCGGCGGATAAGCCTTGGACGAGGAAACCGCGGGCGACATCCGCTGAGGCCAGCGGATGGCTCGTGCTATGGGGATTTGAATGATCCCACCGGCTCACGGATGC